>JBPOHM010000081.1:0-1767 GCA_052035585.1 Bacillota bacterium | reverse complement strand
GTGGTAAGTATTATTGCTCTATTCTTGTAGAATATGAAACTACAAAGCCTATTCCTAAGCCGATTGATGAATTAAAAACTCTTGGTTTAGACTATAAATCTGATGGGCTTTATGTCGATTCTAATGGTAATGAAGCTAATTATCCAAAATGTTATCGTGTTATGGAAAACAAACTTAAAAGGCAACAAAAAAGACTTTCAAACAAAGTTATTGGTTCAGCTAATCATAATAAAGCAAAACATAAAGTAGCTATTTTACACGAAAAAATTGCTAACCAAAGAAAAGACTATTTACACAAACTCAGTAGAGAATTAGTAAATAAGTATAATTGTATTTGCTTAGAAGATATCAATATGCAAAATTTATCAAGATGTCTTAAGTTAGGAAAATCTACTCATGATAATGGCTTTGGAATGTTTCGTATAATGCTAAAGTATAAGTTAGAAGATGAAGGTAAACAATTAATTATTATTGATAAATGGTTCCCATCTTCAAAAACTTGCTCTAATTGTGGAGTAGTAAATAGTAGTCTTACTCTCAAGGATAGAAAATGGATATGCCCAACTTGTGGTATTGTCCATGATAGAGATATAAACGCTGCTATAAATATAAAAAATGAAGGATTAAATATGTTGGGCGTAGCCTAATATATCACCAGTACCGTAGGGACTACGGGATATTAAGCTTGTGGAGAGAGTGTAAGACTTAGTTATTATAATAAGCAATTCTCTGTGAAGCAAGAAGCCCACACTTCTATAAGTGGGGGTGGTTCACGAAGCCCACTACAAATATTTTTTAAGGAGGATAAAAAATGCATGATTTCCCATTTAGTATAAAAGATGTAGCAATAATATTAGGATTAAAAAGTAGGGGAACACCATCTGCTGTAATGATGTATACAGATTGTCCATTTTGTGGAGATAGGAAGGGGCATTTGAATATTAATTTCAAAAAAAACACTTGGAGATGTGTTAAGTGCGATACCCACGGGGGTATGTTGAAATTATATGCTGAAATTCGAAACTGTAACGAAAAGGAAGCATTTAGAAGAATTTGTGAAGAATTAAATATTGTTTCAAAAGAAGATTACAAAAAAAGAGTAATTGAAATGGCAGAAAAAGTAAAAGAAATGCCAGACGAAGGATTTAAACCAGATTTTGATAAACTCCACATAGTATATAATGTTTTACTTAATAATTTAATATTATCAAAAGAGCATAAAGAAAATTTATTAAAAAGAGGTTTAAACGAAGGTGCTATTCGTACAAATAAATATAAATCAATGCCAAAAGAAACCGAAGTCGAAGTAAAAGATTTAATGAATAAAATTATAGAACAAACAGGAATTATAGATTTTTCTGGTGTTCCAGGGTTTTATTTAAAAAATAATGAGTGGACTTTTAATCATCTTCCACAAGGAATAATAATTCCAACAAGAAATTTTAATGGGAAAATTGTTGGAGCACAAATTAGATGTGATAACGGAAACCCTAAATATAAGGCTCTTAGTTCAAGTTATTTGGAATCTGGAACAAAAGCAATTCCTATGGTTCATGTAACAGGAAGATTTTCAGATAGTCCAAAAAGAGTTTATTTAACAGAAGGTGGATTAAAAGGAGATGTGGCAAATTTTTTATCAGGACTTCCTTTTATATGTATTCAAGGTGTTAATAATCAAAAACACTTAACAGGACTTCTAAAAAAACTTAAAGAAAGTGGAACTGAAGAAATTGCAATAGCATTAGATATGGATAGATTTACAAATAA
>JBPOHM010000326.1:0-6718 GCA_052035585.1 Bacillota bacterium | reverse complement strand
ACTATAACACTTACATCAAACCAAGCTTATTCTAGCGTTGGAGGTGAGATGGCATTATCAGACACATTACAAAAGGAAGCTAAGCAAAATGTTAATACCACAGTAATTAAAGATGGCAAAAGAGTACAAATAACATGCTATATGATAAATGGAAATAACTTCGTAAAATTACGTGATGTAATGAATTTATTTGATATAGGTGTTGATTATAACGGAGATATTATTATTGATGTTTCTAAATCTTACGAGGATTGATAGATTTATTTATAGTTATTGTTGAAAATATAATAAGATTAAATAAACTGTAAATTACACCTATAATCATATACATTAATTTAAAATATTAGATAAGGATTGATTCCAATAAAATATAAGGAGTCAATCCTTTTTAATTATTTGGTTTTAGAAGTATAAGTGTTAGGAAATTATATATAATAAATTGCCAAGATAATATAAAATAGATGTAAAACATAAGAATATAATGAACTTAGATATAAACAAATAATTAAAGGTGTTAAAGCAGTTTTATTTGAACTGTTTAACACCTTCTGTTTTATGGATTTTTAATTATAGTTAAAGTGATTTTAAAGCCTATCTCCTGCAGCAAGGTCTGTTGCCACTATCAGGAGAAACCTGCTCACATCTTCTATGGCAGCGTTCTGCTTCTCTTTCACATCTTCTATGACAACCATTGTTTCCACCTGTGTCAGGAGAAACATTGCCATTACATCTTTCGTTTAATAATTGATTTGAAAAAGGTGTACAGTATAAGAAGAGTACATCTCCAGATCTATAGCAACCTACGCCAAATTCGCTTTGTACATTTGAACAAGGATCAAAAGCCATTCAAATCTTCCTTTCTTATTGATGGATAATATTAACGTTAATTTACAATTAACGTATTTCTTTGTGACAAGTTCGGGTGTCTGATTTAATTATAATCTATTAAAATTAGTAGTTTTATAAATTAATATTTGTCACTATGCTACAATATATGACAAAATTCGTAAAGAGTTCTTAAGCTTACAAATAATTTTTAATTATATTCTTATAATATAATAAATTTTTTGAAAACTCCTCTTTAGATAATTTATTTACAACCTCAATTGGCTTGTTATTTAGCACATAAATATAATCAGATAAGAATAATGCTTGATCAATGTCATGGGTTATATATATTATTGTTCTATTTTCCTCTAAGAAAATATTTCTTAGCTTTAATGATAAATCCTCTTCAAGCTTATAGTCTAATCCACTAAAGGGCTCATCTAAAATGACTATATTAGAAGGATAGGCAAGGGCTCTAGCAATAGAAACTCTTTGTGCCATACCACCACTTAGCTCAGATATTTTATAATTATAGAAATCTTCTAAATCAACTAATTTTAATACTCTTTCAATAATTTGCTTGCGTTCTGTAGGATTATAGTGATTTCTTAACACTATATCGATATTATCATATACATTATACCACTCTAATAGTCTAGGCTCTTGAAAAACATATGAAAAGGAAGCATTGTCAGGTAATACTATTTCTCCATCATCAGGCTTAATTAGTCCAGCAAGCATATTAACAAGGGTAGTCTTACCTAAGCCTGATTGTCCAAGTATGCAGGAAATTTTATTTTCTTCAAATTCTATGCTGAAGTTTTTATATAATTGCTCGTTGTTGTATGCTTTGCTTAAATTGTTTAATTTTATCATATGTTTTACCTCAACTTCTTTTTACAAATTTAACATATAAATTCTCTAATACATAGCTTAGAGTTACAATTATTATAGTCCATGAAAAGAGAACTGTAGGCTCAAGATTAGCCTTAGCATAGAATAAGTGATTTCCTATAGAGTATTTTGGCATACTCAAAACCTCAGCAGCAGATGAAGCCTTCCATGCTATTCCAATAGAAGATATTATAGCTGAATGTATGTAGGGTAATATTGAAGGAAAATACACAAATCTTATAATTTCAAATTTTTTAAATTTATACACATTACACATCTCTAATATTTTTTTATCAGTATTTTTTATACCCATAGCAACATTAGTAAAGATAACTGGGAAGCACATTAGAAATGTAGCGAAAATTGGGACATTGGATGATTTTAACCATAATATTGCTAAAATAATTATAGATACAATAGGTGTAGAACGAATTACTATAATAAGAGGGTTTATTAAATCATAAAGATAATCATTTAAACCACAGAAAAAGCCAAAAATTATACCAAATATACAAGATAATGCTAATGCTAGCATAGTTCTATACGTACTGCTTAAAATCACTATATATGTAGTTTTGTCTAGTAATATTGTAATCAAGGAATTAAAAGTAGCAATAGGAGAAGGGAGATAAATCTCCTTATTAACAATCAAGGCAAGTATCTCCCATATAATTAACCAAAATAATAATATAAATAATTTTTTTAAACTACTTTTTATAATAGAAGCTTTCATCAGGTAGTTTTCCTCCTACTGATTTATTATCAGAGTCAAACAATACTTTTAGAAATGCGTTTATTTCGTCTTTAGCATCTTGTGCATTTTTATATACTATGTTGCAATAAGGTATTGCTTTTTCAACCAAGGCTGCATTATTAATAATTTCATTTTTAGCAACTAATTCAGCTGCTTGTGCAGGGTTAGCATTTACAAAATTTACTGATTGCTCATATAGACTTAGGAATTCTGATACAAAGTCTGGGTTGTTTTCTGCAAATTCTTTATTAATAACTAAGCATCCCATAGAAAGAACACTACTTTTGTTTGATGCTACTTCCCACTCCTTGTTTAAGTCGATAAGTATTTTTACTTCAGGATTTTTTAATTGTACTTGAGTTACAAATGGCTGAGGAAGTATAGCTACATCAATATCACCTGCAAGAAGAGCTTGTGCAACTGATGCATGGTCTGGTAAATAATCTAAGCTTACCTTATCAGCTAATCCTTTTTGACTAAGTATATAGTTCATAGCATATTCAGGTACAGAGCCTTTACCACTGATTGACACCTTTTTATCTTGTAGCTCTTCAAGTGAAGTTATATCACCTTTACCTACAGCATATAAAACACCTAATGTGTTTTGTGCTAGGAACTGAACCTTACCTTCAGTTTTATTAAATAATACTGCTGCAAGATTAGTTGGAACTGCAGCTATTTGAACTTCATTGTTTATAATCTTTCCTGTAATAATATCTGGTGCTTCAACTGTTGTATAATCAACTATATATTTATCACTATTTAAAGCCTTTTCATCAATTAGTTTAATCATACCAATTGATGTTGGACCTTTAAGTCCTAATACATTAACATTTATAGGATTAACAGGCTCAGGATTTTTTCCATCATCTGTGTTATTGTTTACTGGTGTATTTCCATTGTTACATGCTGTGAAAAGTATACTAAAAACTAATAAAAAACTAAGTAATACTGTTATTTTTTTCATAAAATCCTCCGTTTGTTTGATTATAAAATCTTTTTAGATAATGCACTTTTTACATTGACACCTTCAAGTTTACCAAGCTTGCCATTTAGTGCACCAATTTCATCGGTAGTTCCGTCAACTATTAAGGAAATAATACTTATTCCTTTTTCTCTATAAGGTATCCCAAGTCTTCCAACAATTATTTTACCGTTTTGGTGTAATATATCATTTATTAGAGGTACCTGATCTAAATTTTCTATAACTATACCAATAACGCCTATTCTTTTTTCTGTGTTGTGATTTTCCATCACCTTATCACCTTCTTTCTTTTGCAAAATAAAAAAACCTTATTTGCATCAAATAAGGAGCTTCAGTATCACTTTATCTTAAAAATAACAATTAAATGTATTTAACTAGAAAGTGTTTATATGAATCTTCTCCTTGCCTTCAGTACATACCTTAGGCTTAGATGCAAACATACAATAACATAGTAAATTAATAAAGTCAATAGTTATTTTCCACAATGACCCCCAACATCACCATGTTTTACCATACAATATTTATTATTAGATTTAGATTCTAAGATAAATCCAATATTTTCAAAAATATTTTTTAGTTTTAATTCAATATGAACATCGTCAATATATGTGTAAACATCTTCAGCACCCATATTTATAGCTTTTCTAACAAGCATTCTAATAATTAAATCTTCATAATTCTTATTTCTATGTTCCTTTAAAACACATAGCTTATCAATAATATATTTTTCAGATTTATAGGAAAGTCTTCCTGTTCCTACTGGTGTATTATCTTCGTACAATAATACATTGTGTGCAAATATATCATCCTCATCACTAATTAAGTCGCTGCTTAGATTAAATTCTGTACAGTAAACCTCAGTTCTAATTTTTAAAATATCATCCAAGTTATTTTGTTGAAACCATTTTGTTGAAATCATTTTATACCTCGAACATGCTTTATTAAAAATGATAAGAATATTATACCATATGTTATCCATAATAGATATAAAATTTATTTTTGTCAAAATACTTTAAATTTTTATAAAAATTTGATATACTAAGTTTTATATTAAGTTACATAGCTATTTTAATATTTTTTACCAAATAGTTAAAAGGCTTATATTATGCTGTTATATACAAGGCATATAGGAGGAAATAATGAGAGTAATAATAGTAGGAGCTGGTAAGCTCGGACAAAAGCTAGCAGAGTCAATGATTAATGAAGATATTGAGATAACGGTTATAGATAATAATCCAAGTGTTATTGATAGAATAAATGAACATTTTGACTGTATGACTGTTGTAGGAAATGGAATTGATATTTCAATACTTAGAAATTTAGATATTGCAACATGTGATTTGTTAGTAGCATGTACAGACAGTGACGAAACTAATACGGTTATTTGTACTCTAGCAAAAAAATTAGGATGTAAAAGTACTATCGCAAGAATTAGAAATATTGAATATAAAGAGCAGCTTGATTTTATTAAAAAAGAAATGGGAATTGATCAAATTGTGAACCCTGATTTAGCAACAGCAACTGTAATAGAAACATATCTTTTAAAAAGCTTCAATTTTTATTCTGGTGATTTTGCTGACGGTAGAATTCAAATGGTAGACTTTAATATTGGAGCTGCTGATGATTTTGTTGGTAAAAAGTTAAAGGAACTTAAGAATTTTCAATCATTACTTATTGCTGCCATTTCTAGAAATGGAGAAATTATAATTCCGTATGGTGATACTGAGCTTGAAGCTTATGACACTATCTATGTAATTGGTAAGACAAATGATATTTCTAAGCTAGGAAAAGTGTTGAATGATGATGCTAGTAATAGAAAAATTCAAAAGGTTATGATATTTGGAGGAAGTAATATTTCAATATTCCTTACAAAGAAATTAGTAGAAAAAGGAATATCTGTTACTATAATTGAACAGGATGTAGCTAGATGTCAAGAGCTAAGCGAAATACTAGATGGAGCTTTAATTATACAAGGTGATGGAACTGATATACACTTATTAGAAGAGGAACAGCTAGAAACTATGGATGCATTCATTGGCTTAAGTGGAATGGACGAGATAAATCTTCTAATGGCGTTAATGGCAAAGCAAACAGGAGTTCCAAAAGCAATTTCTAAAATTAGTAGACCAAACTATAATAGAATTATTGATAAATTAGATATAGATGCAGCATTTAATCCTGTATTTATCACTGCAAGCAGTATTTTAAAATTTGTTCGTGGTGGTAAGGTTATATCAGTATCATTACTTTTAGGTGGAAATGCTGAGGTTGTTGAGCTTGTGGTATCTCAAGGAGCAGCTATAACTGGAAAGCCTTTAGAGCAATTAAAGCTACCTGAAGGAATAATTATAGGTGCAATTGTACATGGAAAGGAAGTAATTATTCCAAATGGTAAGTCTGTTATACATGAAAATGATAGGTTAATTTCATTTTGCTTAGCTAAAGATGTGTCAATGCTAAAATCACTTGTTAAGCCAAATCAAGGCAATATTTTTACTGATTTTTGGAATAGACATTAATATTTATATATATTAAAAGTAGTAGCTATAAATATTATTATTGAAAGGATAAAAAATGAATCATAAAATAATTATAAAGGTGTTGGGATATGTTCTCATGATTGAAGCAGCTCTTTTATTCCCATCATTTGTTATAGGTCTTGTTACTAGGGAAGGTGATGCATTTGCATTTGGAATCACCATTCTACTTACACTATTAACAGGCTTCTTAATGTCGAGAATAAATGCAGATAAAGCTATATCTATTAAAGATGGACTGGTTATAACAACTCTAAGTTGGGTATTTATGTCATTGTTTGGAGCCTTACCTCTTTATTTAACAAAAAGTACATCAACATATGTAAATGCATTGTTTGAAATAGTATCTGGATTTACAACTACAGGTGCTACTGTTATAGCTGATGTTGAGGCTTTATCACATGGGATTTTATTTTGGAGATCATTTACACATTGGGTTGGTGGTATGGGAATTCTTGTTTTTTCACTAGCAATATTACCAGCAATTGGGGTAGGCGGATTTCAATTATATAAAGCAGAGAGCCCTGGACCAATGGTTGGAAGAATAGTCCCTAGATTAAAGGATACTGCAAAGGGATTATACGGTATATATATTGGATTAACAATACTTAATTTTATTTTTCTTAAAATAGGAGGAATGTCATGGTTTGATTCAATGATTTACTCCTTTGGAACATTAGGTACTGGTGGGTTTTCTAATAAGAATATAAGCATAGCTGC
>JBPOHM010000248.1:0-10960 GCA_052035585.1 Bacillota bacterium | reverse complement strand
CCATCTCCAATTGGTATTATTGATGTTTCAAATCTATCATCTGTAGAAATATATTGCAAAAATTTTCTCATATTTTTAACTATTGTCTTTTTTCTTTTTTCTACTAGCTCATCATTAGCTATCATACCATTATACAACACATTATCACAAATAATTATACCATCTGAAGATAGTATCTTCAATAACTTATCTAAAAATTCTGTATAATGACTCTTTGAAGCATCAATAAATGCTATATCAAAATTACTCTCATTTATATATTCAAGAGCCTGTGATGCATCATCATTTATTAGTCTAATATTTTTCTCGCATTCGAAAATCTTTATATTTTCCAATGCTTTTTCATAAATATCCTTGCTTATTTCTATTGATAGTATATCCACCTTATTAGCAAGAGCCTTGCACATAAATATTGATGAAAACCCAACATTAGTTCCAATTTCAAGTATCTTTTTAGGCTTAGTAATATTTAAAAGCACCTTAATTAATTGAGCTACCTCTTTTTGAATTATAGGTCTATGATTTTCTACACAATCAAGTCTAAACTTTTCTAAGCTTTCCTCTTCACTTTTTATTAAGCTATGCAAATAAGTTTGAATATACTCTCTATTTATTGTATCCATTTATTTTTATATACCTCTAATTTACACAATTAATCTAAATACCTTTCTGCTGCTTCTAAATGCTCTTCATATGTTTTTGAAAAATAACTAGAGCCATCACCTTTAGCTAAAAAGTATAAATACTCAGTCTCCTCTGGATATAAGCAGGCTTCTATTGATGCCTTTCCAGGTGAGTTAATTGGCATTGGTGGAAGTCCTTTATATATATATGTGTTAAATGGAGAATCAATTTTAATATCCTCACTAGATAATCTTGGCTTCCATTCTCCGAGTATATAATTTACAGTTGCACATGATTGTAACAGCATATCTATGTCTAATCTTTTAATGAAAACTCCGGCAATTGTACTTCTTTCTTCCTTTTTAACAGCTTCCTTTTCTACAATAGAAGCTAATGTTATTATTTCCTTGAAGCTAAGCTTTGAATTAGCCATAGCAGGAAGAATTGTTGACTCATAATATTTTTCAAATTGATTTAGTAGATATCTAATTATATCTTCTTCACTTGAATTTTTATAAACATTATAGGTTTCAGGAAGTAAATATCCTTGCAAATTATCTATGTCTTCATTTTCACTTAAAAACTTATAATCAGCTCTAAAATAATTAGCATCATTCATAAGAGCTAGCAATTTATCATAATCAAGAGACAGCTGTTCAGCTATTGCTTTAGCTGCATCTTGCATTATTAAACCTTCTGTTACAGTAAAATTTATTGTATTGTCAAAGTTTGCATTATTTATAAGAGCATCAATAAGTTCGTCCACATTCATACTTCTACTTAAGTAAAACTTACCTGCCTTTAGCTTTGAATCACTTCCAAGCTTTTTTACATAATACTTAAAAACACCTGCATCCTTTATTAAGTTATTATTATATAAAATTTCTGATATCTGATTTGTAGAACTACCAGCTGGAATTTCAATTTCAATTTGTGTAGAATCTGTAGAATCAACTGCTCCTAGTGATTTCTCAATATATCCATTGATAAATACGTATCCCCCAACAAATAGTATGAGCATAACTAATATTATAATAAAAAATTTTTTCATATATTCATCCTAAATCTAAATAGATTAATATTCCTTTCACATACTTTTTTCATACTTTATCATTTTACATTATACATCTTTAAAAGCATTTTATCAATAAAAAGCTTAAAAAAATTCACGAAAAATGGTGGAGCTTAAACTCCACCACTATATTGTTTTTATATTATTGATTCATATCAACTTCCATAATTATCGGTAAAATCATTGGACTTCTTTGAATTTTATCATATATAAAGCTGTTTAAGTCATCCTTGATCATATTTTTAATAGTTCCCCAATCCTTAGTACCTGATTCTCTGCACTTACTTAGAGACATCTTAACATTTTCTCTTGACTCTTCTATTAGATCTACATTTTCTCTTACATATACAAAGCCTCTTGAAATAATATCAGGACCTGAAATTATCTCACCTGTACTCTTATCCATAGTTATAACAACTATTATCAAACCATTTTCAGACAAGTGTTTTCTATCTCTTAAGACTATATTACCAACATCACCAACACCTAGTCCATCAACAAGAATATTGCCAGATGGAACTGTGCCATTTATTTGTGCTGCTTTGCTATTTACCTCAACTACATCTCCAGTTTGAGCTATTATTATATTTTCTTCCTTAATACCAAGCTCCATAGCTAATTTAGCATGATGCTTTAAATGTCTATACTCTCCATGCACTGGCATAAAGAATTTTGGCTTTAATAAAGTAAGCATTAGCTTTAATTCTTCCTGCTTTGCGTGACCTGATACATGTATATCCTCTAATGTATCATACAAAACATCTGCTCCCTTTTTATAAAGCATATTAATAACTCTAGCAACTGTAATCTCATTACCAGGTATAGGGTTTGCTGATATGATAACCATATCTCCCTCTTTTATCTCAAGCTTTTTATGATCACTATTAGCCATCCTAGTTAGAGCTGACATAGGCTCTCCTTGACTTCCAGTTGTGATTAAAGCTATTTCTTCATCCTTATACTTTTTCAAGTCATTGATATTTATAAAAGTATCCTCTGGTATATCAAGATATCCTAATTCCTTTGCAACCTTTATAACATTAACCATGCTTCTACCAGAAACAGCAACCTTTCTATTATAAGCTACTGCCGCATTTACTATTTGCTGAACTCTGTGTAAATTAGAAGCAAATGTCGCAATTATTATTCTTTGATTGCATTTTTTGAAAATATCCATGAACTTGTTACCAACAACACGTTCAGATTGTGTGTAACCTGCTCTTTCTACATTAGTACTATCTGATAAAGCTATGAGAACACCCTTTCTTCCAAACACAGCAAAGGTATTTAAATCTATAAAATTTCAATTTATTGGTTTATAGTCTATCTTAAATTCTCCAGTATGAATCATAGTACCAACTGGTGTTTCTATTGCAAATCCAACAGAATCAGGTATACTATGGTTTGTTCCAATAAAATTAATTTTAAAATTTCCTGTTTTTACATGCTCTCCAGGATTTACTACATTTAAGCTAACATCCTCTAGCTTATGCTCTAATAATTTATTACCAACTAAGCCAATTGTCAATTTAGTACCATAAACTGGCATATTTATTTTCTTTAAAACATATGGAATTGCTCCAATATGATCCTCATGTCCGTGTGTTAAAAATAGACCTCTTACTTTTTCTTTATTTTTTATTAGATATGTAACATCTGGTATTACTATATCTATTCCAAGCATTTCATCCTCTGGAAATGCCATTCCGCAATCTATAACTATAATATCATCATCATATTCAACAGCTGTTATATTTTTACCGATCTCTCCTAATCCGCCAAGTGGGATTATTTTTAATTTATTCTTTTTGGTCTGTGCCAAAGTCGCTTCCTCCTTATATCAAATCATCTGCCATTGCTTCGTAAATCTCTATTACCTCTTGTAATTCTTCTTCATCCTCAACAATGCTAAAAATCATTTCTCCATCTTCTGTTTCATCTACACTATAAACCATGCCTTCTTCAGAGTTTTCTTCTCTAAGAATAGCATATTGTACATCATCTAAATGAAAGCTTGCTTCTATAACTAATCTTTCTAGCTTACCATCTTCATTAATTAACTCAACATATTGAGTTTCATATTCTTCATCATCTTCTTCAATTAAATCTAATTCTTCGTCTTTTCTATTATTCATATACCTTTCCTACCATTATTATAACATAGTAAAATTAATTTATTACTTCGTAATAAAATAATTTCCCATTTGATGAATCCATCGGATTCATTGTATCGAATTTCTCACAAAGTATTTTAAAATGCAAAAAATATTTTGCATATTTATATCATTCTTTTAGCTCTATCCATATATGTAGTTAGAATTTGAACAGCAGCGAGCTTATCAATAACTTCTTTTCTTTTATTTCTTCTTACATCTGCACTTATTAATATTTTCTCCGATAATGCAGTTGTTAAACGTTCATCTTGATAATCTATCGGTAAATTTACCTTTTCCTTTAATTTATCTGTAAAGCTAATTACCTTTTCGCCTTGAATTCCAATTGTTCCATTCATCATTTTTGGCATTCCAACTACAATTTTTGTCACCTTATATTCATCAATGATTTTTAGCAGCTCTTGCATGTCTGCTTTTAAATTTGTTCTTTTTATAGTAGTTAGCCCCTGTGCTGTTATCATAAGCGGATCGCTTAAAGCAACACCAATAGTTCTATCTCCTACATCTAATCCCATTAATCTTTCCATTCTATCCTCTCATTATGCTATACTATTTTAATGCAAAAATCGTCGCATACATCTGCGCAATAGCTACATAAAACACATTTTTCCATATTAACTTTACTCTTGCCATCAACAAGGCTAAGAGCATTTTGCTTACATCTCTTTACACATTTTCCACACCCACTGCACCAATAAGCAATGTTCAACTCACGATTTACACTATTAACTGACTTTTTAAGCTCTTCCGAAGCAGTTTTTCCATGAAAATAACAGAGGTTCAAATCGACCTCTTGCCTATTTCTCATACCTATTGCGATAGAATCAATCTCTTTGATATTATTTACAAAATCAAACGATGATTTTGTATCTGATAGCAAATGTCCCCCACCATATGGCTTCATAGCCATAATAAATTTGCCCTTTGATTTAGCAGCTTTAACAGCTTCTATCATCTGAGAGCTTGTTCCATCGTTTATACCAATTCCTGTTTTATTTACAATGGTAAAAACCACATCAATTTCTTTAAATTGTACACTATCAACTACAGCCTGAACTGTGTGTGTTGATATACCAAACTTATTAATTATTCCTTTTTGCTTATACTTCATAAACTCTTCAACAGCTTCATAATGGCCTCTAAAATTATTACCATTATCCTGCTCATGAAGCATAAATATGTCAATATAATCAGTATTTAACTCGCTTAAAACCTTGTCAATACTATATCTTGCGGTTTCCTTATTATATGCATAACTCTTAGTTGCTATGTATATGCTTTCTCTTTTTTTATTTTTTAAAAAGGCATTTAAAATATCGTAATTATCATATAGTTCAGCAGTATCAAAAAAATTAATGCCCTTTTCATATGCATAATTCAAAACATCAACCTTATTAGTAAATTCACCTTTGTTTTGTAAATTACTTAGTGCTAATGTGCCAAAACATAATTTCGAAATATTTTTCATAGTTTAAAAACATCTAAATAAGCATTTAATATCTCTTCTAAAAGCTCATCTCTCTCAATCTTTCTTATAAGACTTCTTGCATTATTATAATTTGTAATATAGGTAGGGTCTCCTGAAAGCAAATATCCTATAAGTTGAGTATTAGGATTATATCCTTTTTCCTTTAAAGCACGATAAACCTGAGTTAAAATCTCTCTTGCTTCGTTCATAGATTCAGCATTGTAATCGAACTTAGCAGTGTTTGAGTTGATATTATTATTCATAATGTGGATTTCCTTTCTATAAATTTTTATAATTAACAAGAAGCATTATATATAAACAATAAGTATTCAAATTCATTCAATAATCATTATACTATATAAATTAACTAAAATCAAACAAATAATTTAAAATTTAATTTTATTTGAAATTAATAACAATTTAGCGAAGAATTTCAATTCTTCGCTAAATGATAATTTATAGTTGCTTTATAATACTTCCCTTTGCTGTGCTTAATGCTTCATCAATCTTGCTAGCATCCTTGCCACCAGCTTGAGCAAAATCAGGGCGTCCACCACCGCCACCACCTGCTATTTGTGCAGCTTCTTTAACTATACTTCCTGCTTGAATTCCTTTTTGATTTAAGTCCTTTGTAACAGCAGCTACAAATAAAACCTTACCTTCATATTCAGAAGCTAATATGATAATACAGCTTGGATTTTTATCCTTAATTCTATCTGCAATATCTCTAAGAGCATTTGCATCTGTATCTTTTAGCTTAATTGTAAATACCTTAGTTCCATTAATTTCTTCATACTTGTTTAGTATATCATCCATACTTGATTTTAGTATTTCATTATTAAGCTTAGCTATTTCCTTTTCTTTATCCTTTATTTCTTTTTTAAGATTTTGAACCTTATCAACTAACTCTTCTCTTGTAGCTTTAACCGATTGCATAAGCTCAGTTATAATTGAGTTAGCATTGTTTAGATACTCTATAGCTGATTTTCCAGTAAGTGCTTCTATTCTTCTTACACCAGAAGCGATAGAGCTTTCTGAAACTATCTTAAACATACCAATTTTAGCTGTCTCATCAATATGAGTACCACCACAAAGCTCTTTGCTGAAATCTCCAACCTTAACAAGTCTAACTACGTCACCGTATTTTTCATCAAATAATGCCATAGCACCTTGTTTCTTAGCATCATCAATGCTTGTGATTTCGGTGTTTACAGTATAATCAGCTAAAATAGCTTTATTAACTCTTCTTTCAATTTCTCTTAAATCTTCTTCACTAACCATTTCAAAATGAGTATAGTCAAATCTTAATCTATCATCACTAACCATAGATCCAGCTTGATTTACATGCTCACCTAAAACTTCCTTCAATACTTTATGGAGAAGATGTGTAGCTGTATGGTTTTTAGCTGTGCTCTTTCTCTTTTCTAGATCTATTTCTGCTGTTAAACTATCACCAACACTAGCTGTTCCATCATTAACTACAATCTCGTGTATTATTACACCGTTTAATTTTTTAGTATTTAAAACTGTTGCATCAAAGTTATCGCTTATCAATCTTCCTGTATCTCCAACCTGTCCACCGCTTTCAGCATAGAATGGAGTTTTATCAAGAACAATTATTGCTCTATCGTCAGCTTCTGCCTCTTGCTTTTCAACATCATCAACAAATATTTTTAATATTTTTGATTCACATGTATATTCTGTATATCCAACAAACTCAGACTGTACTCCTTCAACACTTATATCAGCATCCTTCCATCCAGAGCTTCCAGCTTTACCTCTTGCCTGTCTTGCTATATTTTTATTTTCTTCCATTATATCAAGAAACTCTTGCTTATTAAGCTTGAAGTTATTTTCAAGTAATATCTCTTCTGTTAACTCATAAGGGAAACCAAAGGTATCATATAGTCTAAATAATATTTGACCATCAAGCATATCCTTTCCATTTTCCTTAGCTATAGCTATTTCCTTTTGAAGAATCTCTAAGCCTTGATCTATAGTATTTCTAAATTTCTCTTCTTCTATTTTAACAACCTTTAATATATATGACTCTTTTTCAGCTAGCTCTGGATATGCATGCTTCCATTTATCTATAACTACCTGTACTGTTTGAGTTAAGAAGTCTTTATCTATACCAAGTAATTTTCCTTGTCTTAAAGCTCTTCTTATTAATCTTCTAAGCACATATCCTCTTCCTTCATTTGAAGGTATAACTCCATCAGAAATCAAGAAAGCTACTGCTCTTGAATGGTCAGCTATTATTTTTAGTGATGTATCTGACTTAACTGATGAGTTAAATTTAACTCCACTGATTTCTTCAGCCTTTTTAAGTATACTAAATATAGGCTCAACCTCGTATACACTCTTCCTTCCTTGTAGTGTCATTGCAGTTCTCTCAAGTCCCATACCTGTATCTATATTTGGATGCTCTAATGGATGATAAACTCCGTTTACATCCTTATCAAATTGTGTAAATACTAGGTTCCAAATTTCTGTATATCTATCACATTCACAGCCTGGCTTACAATCAGGATCTCCACAGCCAAACTCCGGTCCATTATCATAGTAAATTTCTGAGCAAGGGCCACTTGGTCCTACCTCTAACTCCCAGAAGTTATCTGATTTACCAAGCTTTACTATTCTTTCTCTTGGCATACCTGTTAAAGATACCCAAAGCTCTAAAGCCTCATTATCCTCTTCATAAACACTTGCCCAAAGCTTTTCTGCTGGTACTTCTAAAACCTCTGTTAAGAATTCCCATGCCCAAGATATAGCTTCCTTCTTGAAATAATCTCCAAAGGAGAAGTTTCCGAGCATTTCAAAAAAAGTAAGGTGACGTGCTGTTACTCCTACATTTTCTATATCATTAGTTCTAACACATTTTTGACAAGAAACCATTCTCTTGTTAGGTGGTGTCTCTGCACCTGTAAAATATTTTTTAAGTGGTGCCATACCAGCTGCTATTAATAAAAGTGTTTTATCATTTTTTGGTATTAAAGAAGCACTTTCTCTTACTAAATGCTGCTTTGACTCATAAAATTTTAAATACTTTTCTCTAATATTATTAATCGAATATTTATGTTCCATATCTCTATCTCCGAATCATCTATATAGTATAATTATCACTAAATTATAGCTTATGTTTGTATTAATTGTCAATTATTTTATAAAACAAATATAAGAAAAGTAACAATTTAACGAAGAGCTTATCAATACTACTATTCGCTAAATTGTTACTTATAATTATTTTAATTATTCTTCACCGTGCACGTGGTCGTGTAAGTCTTCATCAGCATGTGGATTGAAGCCTTCTAAGCCTTTAATTTCTATACCTTTCTTTTGTGCGTAATCATATAATGCTGATTTTATAGCCTGCTCTGCTAAAACTGAACAGTGAACCTTTACTGGTGGAAGTCCACCTAATGCTTCTATAACAGCTTCATTTGTAAGTTCAACAGCTTCATTTACGTGTTTACCCATAATAAGCTCTGTTGCCATACTTGATGATGCTATAGCCGATCCACATCCAAATGTTTGGAATTTTACATCCTCTATTATATTATCATCATTTATTTTAAGATATATTTTCATTATATCTCCACATTTTGCGTTTCCTACTTCACCTACACCATCAGCGTTTTCTATTTCACCTACGTTTCTAGGGTTTCTAAAATGGTCCATTACCTTTTCTGTATACATAATTACCTCCTAAGTTATTTAACAGTTTTATTTTTTATTAGCCTTATATAATGGTGACATATTTCTTAATTTTTGAACAATTTCTTTCATTTGCTCAATTACATAATCTATTTCTTCCTCAGTTGTTTCATCGCCTATTGTAAATCTTATTGAGCCATGTGCTGTACCATGATCTAATCCTGTAGCTAATAAAACATGAGAAGGATCTAATGAACCAGATGTACACGCAGAGCCACTTGATGCAGATATACCGTTTATATCAAGCCATAACAATATTGATTCACCTTCAATATATTTGTATGAAAAATTAACATTGTTTGGCAATCTTTTAGTTGGATGTCCGTTTAAATGCACATCTTCTATATTAGCCTTTATACCATTTATGAATCTATCTCTAAGACCTACAAGCTTTTTAACCTTGTCATCAAACTCTTGGCTTACAAGCTCAACAGCCTTACCAAAGCCAACAATATTTTGTACACTCTCAGTACCAGCTCTTTTATTTCTTTCCTGTGCTCCACCGTGTATAAAATTATCTAGCTTAACACCTTTTCTTATATATAAAGCACCTATTCCTTTAGGACCATGAACCTTATGAGCTGACATTGACATCAAATCTATATTTTCCTTCTTAACATCAATTCTAACACCACCAAGTGATTGTACAGCATCTGTATGGAAAATAATTTTGTGTTCCTTAGCTATTTTCCCAATCTCCTCTATTGGCTGAATAGTTCCGATTTCATTATTAGCATACATAATTGATATTAATATAGTATCTGGTCTAATGCTATTTTTTAATTCCTCTAAATCGATCATTCCATATTCATCTACATTTAGATATGTAGTTTCAAAGCCAAACTTTTTAAGATATTCACATGTATGAAGCACTGCATGATGCTCTATTTTAGTTGTTATAATGTGCTTACCTTTATCTTGATTTGCAAATGCAACACCCTTTATAGCCCAGTTGTCTGACTCTGTTCCACCAGATGTAAAGAAAACTTCTCTATCATCTGCATTTATAAATGATGCTATTGTTTTTCTAGCCTTTTCAATAGCTTCCTTTGAGCTTCTTCCAAGCTCATAAATTCCGCTTGATGGATTTCCGTAATATTCCATAAAATATTTCATCATCTCATCAACAACTTCTTTTCTTACTTTAGTTGTTGCAGCATTATCGAGATAAATCTTTTTGTTCATTAATTTTTCCTCCATTTCGTACTGTACCTATATTAAACAATATTTAATATGTGCATTTTGTAAACTTATTAATCATTTACTGTTTTTTCAATATAATCCTCTATCATATCAAATAACGATATATTATCTATAACATTATTAATACTCAACTCTATTTTCTCCCAAATTGTTCTAGTTACACATACTGCTTCTCTAGAACAAGTTGCTTTGCTAACACAGTCTGAAGCAGTTATTTCTCCCTCAAGTGCTCTAAGTATCATGCCAACAGTTACATCCTTTGGATCCTTTGCTAGACTATATCCACCTTGAACACCTCTTGTTGTTATTATGTAGCCTGCTCTTTTAAGCTTTCCGAAAAGCTGCTCTAAATAATTTTCAGAAATATCATATTTATCACATATTCTTTTCAATGGAACAGGACCATTGCCATAGGATAATGCTAATTCAAATGCTGCCTTTAAACCGTATCTTCCTTTTGTTGATAAAATCATAAAACAGCCTCCTATTTTTTAATTCGAACTCATTATACAATACCCTACTAAATTTGTCAACATTAGTTTTAAAACTTTTAAATATAAATTTAGCGAAGAGTTTAATGATATGATACTTCCAAAGTAGACAGTCTAATTAATTAAAATTAGATTATCTACTTGGAGGTATTTTTTATGGGAAGAAAATCAAAGTATAGCAAAGAATTTAAAATACAAGCATGTATTGATT
>JBPOHM010000361.1:0-6809 GCA_052035585.1 Bacillota bacterium | reverse complement strand
GAATGGAAATTCATAGTCTCATAGGAGTTTGGATTTAAGAACTGGAAATATAGGTAATGTAAATTTCATTCCCTCTTGTTTAATTTTTTTTCTTTGCTTATTTCTTGTCTTTTTTATTCTAAATATTCTAATTTTATTATAAGTTCTTAATACAAGTACTGCAATAATTATAGCTATAATTATTTTTAAGAATGTTGGAATTTTAAAAGGTTCTTTAACTTTTTCAATATTGCTATTTGGATTTTCTGGATTATTTATATTAGATGTCTCAACTGTCATAACAGATTCTGTTGAAATTATATCTGTTGAACCAATTACATTTCCATCTATTTCATATTCTAGTTTGCCAACAGTATCACCTTTTTTTAGAGGTAATTTAACATCGTAAATTGTTATATTTTTTTTGATATTATCAATGCTAGAATCTTTTTCTTTATATACTGCAACACTATCTTTGGTTACTAATGCTATTTTGCTATTGTTGTCCAATTCTAAATCCTGAACAAATTCATTTGCATTTATGATAGTTTTAAATTCAAATTCTTCGAAACCATAGTTTAATAGATTATGTGTATCAGTATATACATCTGCACTAGGACCTTTTAATACAATAGCTATTAGCTCTACACCATTTCTTTGTGCATATGATACAAGACAACTACCTGCCTCTGGAGTATAACCATTTTTAACACCAGCAGCTCCTTCATATACTCTTGAAACATATCTGTTTTTTACAATTATTTCATTGCCACCTACTAGGTTAAGTAATAAGTTGTTTGTTGTATGAATTGATCTTGCTTCTTTGAGGTTTGTAGCAGGAATTTCATATCTTGTTGTTTTAATGTATTCTCTAAATTTTTCATTTTTCATTGCATAAGTAGTAATTTTAGCTAAATCTGCTGCAGTTGTATAATGATCGTTATCATGAAGTCCATGTGGATTAACAAAATTTGTATTTGTTGCACCAAGCTCCTTTGCTTTTTCGTTCATAAGCTTTACAAATGGCTCTATGCTACCATTACCATAATGCTTAGCTATAACAGATGCAGCATCATTAGCTGATGATAGTAAAAGACCATAGAGTAAGTCTTTTAAGGATAAAACCTCACCAGGTTCCAATGCAATACTACTTCCATCAACCTCATAAGGAGTTTTTTCATCTACTGTTATCTTATCATCTAGATTGCCTATTTCTAATGCAATTGTTGCAGTCATTATTTTTGTAAGACTGGCAGGGTACATCTTTTTATTTATTGATTTTTCATATAGGATATTTCCAGTTTTAAGCTCAAAAAGCATTGCTGCTTCGCAATTAGTTGTAACAGCATAAACTGGAATAGTATTTAACAAAATAAAAATAAACGAAATAGTTAATAATATGTATTTTCTAAACATGGCAACTCCTAATTCTGTTATTATATTATGTATGAAATTTATTTTATATGGTATAGAATCCATAGCCTACGAGTCAATGGACTAAAGATTTAATAGACCTAGTGTAAATGGACTCATGAGTCCTTTGGCTTTGTTTGCTTTGAACATTATAACATAAATAAGTAAAAATTTGAATTAAAAAATTTGATATTTTTTAGTTTTTTATGTATAATGGTGATATTAAATAATTTAATATGCTTTAGGGGGATAAATGGGGAAAGATATTTACAAAAAAGGGCTGATTTTACTTGGCATTATTGTTGTTGCAATTATAACTTTTTTGGGTTATAGCATGCAAAAAAATTCTAGTAACATTGAGCCTTATGATGAATCAGAGATTAATGAATCTGAAAAAGAAAAATCTGAAAAAGAAAAAAAGAATGAAGCTGAAGAAAGCTTCAATCAAGAGGAAGAAAAAATAGAAGCTTTTCATATATTCATCGATATTAGTGGAGCAGTAAAAAATCCAGGTATTTATGAATTGAATGAAGGAGCAAGACTTAATGATGCAATTGAAGTAGCTGGGGGCTTCACAGAGGATTCTAATGCTGATTATATTGCAAAAAATTTAAACAAGGCAAGAATATTAAATGATGAAGAAAAGATTTATATTCCATTTAAAACAGATGATTTAAGTCAAATTGAAAATACTGTAATAGATAATAGTAAAAATACAAATTCTGCCAATACTAATACAAGTAAGGATAATATTGCTACTAATACTAAAATTAATATAAATACAGCAAGTAAAGAGCAATTAATTACCTTAAAAGGTATTGGAGAAGCATATGCTCAAAGAATTATAGATTATAGGCAGGAAAAGAAGTTTGAAAAAATTGAAGATATTAAAAATGTCAAAGGAATTGGAGAAAAAATCTTTGAAAACATCAAGGATAAAATAACTGTAAAATAATACATAGAAAGGAGCGTAATAAAATGAGTGCAAAAGAAATAAGACTAACACAAATGACCAAGACTGCTGGTTGAGCCGCTAAGATAGGTCCTGAGACCCTTGCACAAGTTTTGTGTAAGCTACCTAAATTTAAAGATGATAATTTAATAGTAGGAATAGAAACCTCTGATGATGCAGCGGTTTATAAGATAAATGATGAGCTTGCAATGATTCAAACTGTAGATTTTTTTACACCAGTGGTTGATGACCCATATACTTTTGGACAAATAGCAGCAGCTAATTCTCTTAGTGATGTATATGCAATGGGTGGAGAGCCAAAGCTAGCTTTAAATATTGTTGGTTTTCCTAATTGCTTAGATCCATCTATAATGGCTGAAATTCTGCAGGGTGGAGCTTCTAAGGTCTTGGAAGCGGGAGCAACCTTAGCTGGAGGACACTCAATAGAGGATGATGAACCAAAATATGGTCTTTGCGTAACTGGCTTTGTTAATCCAAAGAAAATATTAAAAAACTATGGAGCAAAGCCTGGAGATGTTCTAATTTTAACTAAGCAAATCGGCTCTGGTATTGTTAATACAGCAGTTAAGGCTGATATGGCACCAAAAGAAATGGTTGATGAGGCTATAGTTGTTATGACATCATTAAATAAAAAAGCTAAGGAAGCTATAGAAAACTATGATGTTAGTAGCTGTACTGATATAACTGGCTTTGGACTTATAGGTCATAGCATCGAAATGGCAGAGGCAAGTAATGTAAGCTTTGAGATAAATACAAAGGATGTTCCTATTATTAGCAATGTTATTGAATTAGCTGAGATGGGCTTAGTGCCAGCAGGAGCATATAATAACATGGCATATTTTGAAGGTAAAACACACTATAGTAATGTTGCTGAAGCATATAAGGATTTATTTTTTGATCCACAGACATCAGGTGGATTGCTTATTAGTGTAAATGAAAATGATGCTGATAAGATAATGGATGAGTTAAAGAATAAAGGATTAGATACTAAATTTGCTATTATAGGCAGAGTCGTTGAGAAAAGAGATAAATATATTTATTTAATGTAATTAAATCATCATAAAGTGAAGATATCTTCACTTTATGATATTAGTTTGTGGAGGATGTATGAATAAAAATGCCTTTTTAAGAAAAATCCCAAAGGTGGATTTATTGATTGAGCATGAGGAAATAAAGGAATTAATTAATAATAACGACAGAGAGCTTGTTGTTGATATAATAAGAGAGAAAACAGAAGAGCTTAGAAGCTTCATATTAACATGTGATTCAAGTATATCAGAGGAAGAAATGTCAAATAGAATAGATAGTTTAATTAATGATATTTCTATAAAAGTAAAAAAAGCTACTAGTCTTAATATGAGAAGGGTTATAAATGCAACAGGTACTATTCTCCACACAAATTTAGGAAGAGCTGTTATATCAGAAAAAATAGCTGAAAGATTAAAAGAAATTGTTACTGGCTATTCAAATCTTGAGTATGATATTGAAGCTGGTGAAAGAGGAGAAAGATACTCCCACTTTGAAGATATTGTTTGTAGAATAACTGGAGCAGAGGCAGCTATGGCTGTTAATAATAACGCAGCAGCAGTTATGCTTATTCTTAGTACAATAGCAAAGAATAAAGAAGTAGTAGTATCAAGAGGTGAGCTAGTAGAAATTGGTGGTTCATTTAGAGTACCAGATGTAATGCTACAAAGTGGTTCTAAATTAGTAGAAATAGGTACTACAAATAAAACTCATTTAAGAGATTATGAAAATGCTATAAATGAAGAAACTGCAGCACTTTTAAAGGTACATACTAGTAATTATAAAATAGTTGGATTTACAGAAAATGTGTCAATCAAAGAATTGTCAGAACTTAGTAAAAAATACAACTTACCACTTATTGAGGATATCGGAAGTGGAGTTTTAATTGATTTAAGCAAATATGGATTAAGCTATGAGCCAACTGTACAAGAATCAATTAAAAATGGTGCAGATGTAGTTTGCTTTAGTGGCGATAAGCTTTTAGGTGGACCACAGGCAGGAATTATCGTTGGTAAAAAAGAATACATAAGTAAAATGAAAAAGAATCCATTGACTAGAGCAATGAGAATAGATAAATTTACTGCTACAGTTTTAGAAGCAGTATTTCACGAATATATCAACGAAGAAAATGCAATTAAAAATATACCTGTGCTTAAAATGATAACAGAAGAAATTAGTGAATTAGAGGCTAATGCTCAATATTTATTTAATGAAACAAAGGACATACATGAGCATGTTGAAATTCAAATTGATGATTGTGATTCTCAAATTGGTGGGGGTTCATTGCCATTAGAGAGAATAAAGAGTAAATGTATTTCAATCAAACCTAAGAAAATAACTACAGCCTTATTTGAAAAAAGATTAAGAGGCTTGGATGTTGTTATTAGGATATCTGATGACAAAGCAATTTTTGATATGAGGACAATAAATAAGTCAGAGTTAGATATACTTGCAAATAATATTGTTAATGCTTTACTTAATAATTAAGATATATATTAAATAGAAATTAATGAGAAGGATAAGTACTTATTCAATCGGTGCATGGAAACGAATATGAAAAACATTATAATTGGAACTGCTGGGCATATTGACCATGGCAAAACAACATTGATAAAGGCCCTAAGTGGCACAGATACTGATAGATGGGAAGAGGAAAAAAGGCGAGGTATTACAATAGATCTAGGCTTTGCTTGTTTTGACCTGCCAAGTGAACCAGGTTCACAAAATAAAAATAGAATAGGAATTATTGATGTTCCTGGACACGAGAAGTTTATTAAAAATATGCTTGCTGGTGTTGTTGGTATGGACTTGGTTTTATTAGTTATAGCCGCTGACGAGGGTATAATGCCACAAACTCAAGAGCATGTTAATATTCTTAATTTGCTTGGTATAAAAAATGGTATTATTGTCCTTACAAAGTGTGATTTAGTTGACTCAGATTGGATTGAACTGATAAAGGAAGATATTAAAGAGGAGCTTGCTGATACCTTTTTTGCAAATTCTCCTATTGTAGAGGTATCTTCAACAACTGGAAAGGGAATAAATGAGTTAATTGATGCTATACAAAGGATGACAAATAATATAGTAAATGAAAGAGATATTTATACAATTCCAAGACTTCCAATAGATAGAGCATTTACAATTTCAGGCTTTGGTACTGTAATAACAGGAACCTTGATATCAGGTACAATAAAAAAGGGTGATGAGCTGGAAATTTATCCTATTGGTAAGCTTAGTAAGGTTAGAAATATTCAGGTACATAATTCAGATGCAGAGGCTTGCTATGCAGGACAAAGAGCAGCAATAAATTTAACTAATATCAAGAAATCAGAACTATATAGAGGCTGTGTGTTAGCTCCTGTAAATAGTATGAAAAACACTATGATGCTTGATGTTAAGCTTAATCTTTTAAAGAGCTCAAAGAGAATAGTAGAGAATAGAAGTAGACTACATTTATATACAGGTACTAGTGAAGTTTTATGTAGAGTTGTTTTATTAGATAAGGAAAATCTAACACCAGGTGAAAGCTGCTATGCTCAGCTTAGACTAGAAGAAGAAATAGCTGTTAGACGTGGAGATAAATTTATAGTTAGATTTTATTCACCAATGGAAACTATAGGTGGTGGAGAAATAATTGAGCCAGTTCCTAATAAAAAAAGTAAGGTTAATGATAATTTAATTGAAAGCTTAAAAATAAAGGAACAAGGCTCTAATACACAGGTTACAGAAAATATTATAAAGGAAAACAGCTCAATAATTCCTTCTATTAACGAACTTGCTAAACTTACTGCAATGTCAGTAGAAGAAATTAGTTCAAATGTGATGGAGCTTGAAAAAGAAGGAAAAATAACAGTTATTAAACTTAAAAATGATAGCTATATTTGGCATAAATCATATGAACATGAAATTGAAGAAAAAGTATTAAGTTATATAGAGGATTTTAATAAGAAAAATCCATATAAGCTTGGAATTAAAAAGTCTGAAATTAAAACTAAATTCTTTAATAAGATAAAGCAAAATGTCTTTGATGAAATAATAAATAATATGATTTCAAAGAATTATATATCTCAAAGCAATGACTATTTATCTAAATATGGTTTTGAAATTAAAAGGGATGAAAAATACAACTCAATTAAAGGAAAAATTGAAAAGTATGTTTCATCAACAGAGCTAAATTTTGCTAAGTTAAGTGATATTCTTGCACTTGATAAGGATTCAAATAGTGTAGAGGATATTTTAAATACAATGCTTGAATTAGGACAGATTATTAAGATAGCTGATGATACATTTACAAGTGATATAATTTTAGATTCAGCTAAAAAAGCATTAATTGATTATATTAAAAAAAATAATAAGATTTCAGCTGCTGAATATAGAGATTTATTAAATACAAGTAGAAAAAGTTCAATAACTTTAT
>JBPOHM010000084.1:0-6010 GCA_052035585.1 Bacillota bacterium | reverse complement strand
GATTTAAAAGCTTGTATGGAGAATCTAGGATTAATAGTAGGAAAAGCAGTTAGTGATGATCTTATAGATAAAATATTTAGTGATTTTTGTATTGGAAAATAGAAAGAAAATAGTTGCTAATTTTAGGAGGTATTAGTAATGGATAATGGATTAAAAATTAAAATGAACTCATTTACAATGGATTGTAAAGACCCACATGAATTAGCAAAATTTTATACAAAATTAATCAATTGGGAAATTGCATACGAGGATGAAGAATATTCAATTATAAACGCTCCAGGAACACAACACGGATCATATCCTAATATAGTTTTTCAAAAGAATTTAGATTATATAGCACCTGTATGGCCAGAAAAATCTGAAGCTCAACAGCAAATGGCACATTTAGACTTTGCTGTTAATGATTTAGAAGAGGCTGTGCAATATGCATTGGATTGTGGCGCAAGAATAGCTGATGAGCAATTTTCAGATCACTGGAGAGTTATGCTTGATCCAGCTGGACACCCATTTTGCTTGTGTTTAGCAAAATCAATTTTTGAAAGTGAACACTTTGGTTTATTATAAAAGGTTAGTATTTTAATAGATTAGAAAGAGACTTAAGATGATGCAATTAGAAGAATTAATAAAATATAAAGATGAAATGAATACAATTAAGGAATTTTTAGCTGGAACTTATGATGTCATAGTAATTGGTGCAGGCCACGCTGGATGTGAAGCTGCTTTAGCATGCGCTAGACTTAAGATGAACACTATGATGATGACTATGAATCTTGATTCTATAGCTATGCTTGCATGTAATCCATCTATTGGTGGAACAGGAAAGGGACATCTTGTTAAGGAAATAGATGCTCTTGGTGGAGAGATGGGTATAAACACTGATAAAACTATGATACAGTGTAAAATGCTAAACATTTCAAAAGGACCTGCAGTTCATTCCTTAAGAGCACAGGCTGATAAAACCAATTATCATACTGAAATGAAAAAGGTAATTGAAAATCAAGAGGGATTATATTTATTACAAGCAGAAGCTGTTGATATTAGGTTAAATGAGGACAAGAGCTTTAATGTTTATACTCAATATGGAGCATATTACCATGCAAAGGCAGTTATAATAACAACAGGAACATATTTGAAGGGTAGAATTTATATAGGTGAATTAAATTATGAATCTGGTCCAAGTGGACTATTCCCATCAACTAAGCTTTCAGATGCTTTGATAAAGCTAGGATTAAACCTAAGAAGATTCAAAACAGGAACTCCTGCAAGAATAAGCTCAGATACAATAGACTTTAGTGTTATGGAAAAGCAAGGTGGAGATGAAAAAATAATACCATTCTCATTTATGACAGAAAAAATAGATATAGAGCAGGTACCTTGCTATTTAACATATACAACTGAAAAAACGAAGGAAATAATTGAAAAAAATCTTCATAGATCTCCTTTATATACTGGAGTTATTGAGAGTGTTGGAGCTAGATACTGTCCATCAATAGAGGACAAGGTAGTTAAATTTTCTGATAAAGAAAGACATCAGCTTTTCATTGAGCCAGAAGGCTTAAATACAAAGGAAATGTATATACAAGGTATGTCATCAAGCTTGCCTTTTGAAGTTCAAGTAGAAATGTATAAAACTATGAAGGGACTTGAAAATGCAGAAATAATGAGACCTGCTTATGCTATAGAATATGATTGTATAGATCCATCACAATTAAAGCTAAGCTTAGAGTATAAGGAAGTAAAAAATCTATTTTTTGCTGGACAGGTTAATGGAAGCTCTGGTTATGAAGAGGCTGCTGCACAAGGCTTGATAGCTGGAATAAATGCTGCACTTTCATTAAAAAATGAAGAGCCATTTATTTTAGATAGATCTGAAGCCTATATTGGAGTATTAATAGACGATTTAGTTACAAAAGGAACTAATGAGCCATATAGAATGATGACTTCAAGAGCTGAATATAGATTAGTTTTAAGACAGGATAATGCTGATGAGAGATTGACTGAAAAAGGATATAAAATTGGACTAGTTACTGAAGAAAGATATCAAAGATATTTAAATAAAAAGGCTTTAATAGAAAATGAGATAAAGAGACTTGAAGAGACTAAGATTACACCTACAAAGGAAGTTGGTGAATTCTTAGAAAGCATGGGTACGGCACCATTATCTAAGCCAATAAGCTTATTAGAGCTTATGAAAAGACCAGAGATAAATTATAGAAACACTGCTCATTTAGATCCTGAAAGAAAAGAATTAAGTGAAGAAGTGATTAATTATGTTGAAACTGCTATAAAGTATGAAGGATATATTCAAAAACAGCTAAAACAGATAGAACAATTTAAGAAGCTAGAGAATAAGAAAATTCCAGATGACATAGAATATGATAAAATAAATGGTTTGAGAATTGAAGCAAAGCAAAAGCTATCAAAAATACAACCTAAATCAATAGGTCAGGCTTCAAGAATCTCTGGAGTATCTCCTGCTGATATTAATGTATTGTTGATTTATCTTGAGCAAATTAAAAGAAAAAAATAGATGAAAATTAGAGGATATAATGCAAAATCAAATATTAAAATCTGGATTCGAAGAAATAGGTCTCACCTATACAGAGGATATTGAGAAAAAATTTAATATATACAAGGATTTATTGCTTGAATGGAATAAAAAAATTAACATTACAAGAATAGAAAACGATGAAGAAATCTATATAAAGCATTATTTAGATAGTGTGTTATTATTAGATAGCAGCAATAAAAGCATTGATAAGAAAATTATTGATGTAGGAACTGGTGGTGGCTTTCCAGGATTACCACTTAAAATAGTTAATGATAATTTTAAATTAACACTACTAGATAGCCTTAGAAAAAGAATAGATTTTTTACAATTAGTTGTTGATGAGCTTGGACTAAAGAATGTAGATTTAATCCATGGAAGAGCTGAAGACTTTGGACAAAACAAGAATTATAGAGAAAAATATGATATTTGTGTGTCGAGAGCTGTTGCTCCATTAAATGTTTTAGTAGAACTATGTCTTCCATTTGTAAAGCCTGGAGGATATTTTGCTGCATATAAAAGTGAAAGTATTTCCGAGGAAATAAATGAAGCTAAAAATGCTGTAGAAAAATTAAGTGGGAAAATAGCAGATATTAAGTTAATAAAAATTCCAAATTCTGATATTACTAGAAAGATTATAATAATTGAAAAAATTAAAGAAATGGAAAAAATTTATCCAAGAAAAGCTGGGACGCCAGAAAAAAAACCTTTAATATAGTTTAAAAATGTTATAAAATAAAATAAATAATTCCGCAAAAAGGGGGATAAAAATGACTAATAAGGTAGTAAATATCAACATTAATGAAATTATATCTAATAAAAACCAACCAAGAAAAAGCTTTGATGATAAATCATTAGAAGAATTAAGTCAATCTATAAAAAGCTATGGTTTAATTCAACCAATAGTTGTAAGAAAATTAGCTGATGAGCTATATGAATTAGTAGCTGGGGAGAGAAGACTAAAGGCAACTAAGCTATTAGGACATGATACTATAGCTGCTATTGTAATATCTGCTGGAGAAGAAGAATCAGCAGCTATGGCACTTATAGAGAACCTTCAAAGAGAAAACTTAAATTTTATTGAAGAAGCTTTAGCATTTGAAAAAATTATTTATGATTTTAATATAACTCAACAGCTTTTGGCAGAAAAAATTGGTAAGACTCAATCTACTGTAGCAAATAAACTAAGAATTTTAAAATTACCTCAAAAAGTTAAACAAGCTCTTATTGATAACAATTTAAGTGAGAGACATGCAAGAGCTCTATTAAAATTGACAGATGAGGATTTGATGCTAGATATTATAGATAAGATTGTAAAAAAGGAGCTAAATGTTACTGCTACTGAAAAGCTTGTTGATTCTATTGCTGATAGCATAAATAAAGAAAAATTAAGAAATAAGTTATATATAAAGAACTTTATAAACTATAAAATATATGTTAATACAATAAGAAATGCCTATAATGAAATTATAAAAACTGGAATTGATGCTAAATTTGAAGAGCAAGAATCAGATGAATACATAGAGCTAAAGGTTCGAATACCAAAGAAAAACATAAAGTAAATAGGAGTAAAAAATATTCTGTTTTAACAAAGGAAAGGAATGTGTGAAAGCATGGCTAAGGTAGTAAGTGTGTTTAATCAGAAGGGCGGAGTTGGCAAAACAACAACAAATGTTAATTTGTGTGCTGCTCTAGCTTTAAATGGTAAAAAAGTACTAAGCATAGATATAGACCCACAAGCAAACTCAACAAGTGGATTCGGATTTGATAAAAATAATATTGAATTCACTATTTATGATGTTTTAATCAATGGCTACGATATAAATAAAACTATTGTTAAAACAGAAATTGAAAATTTATATATAATTCCTGCAAATATTCAGCTTTGGGGAGCTGAGATAGAGCTTGCTACATCTGTTAATAGAGAAAAGACATTGAGAGAGCATCTTAAAAAAATAAAGGATGACTTTGACTACATTTTAATTGATTGTCCTCCATCACTAGGTCTTCTATCATTAAATGCATTGACTTCGTCACATACAGTGATTATTCCAATACAATGTGAGTATTATTCACTTGAGGGAGTAGGTCAATTGATAGAGACGATAAGATTAGTTAAAAGAACCTTAAATTCTGAGCTTGATGTAGAAGGCGTATTATTAAATATGTATGATGGAAGAACAAACCTATCTATTCAAGTAGTAGAGGAAGTTAAGAAATACTTTAAAAACAAGGTATATAGAACAGTTATACCAAGAAATATAAGACTTGCAGAAGCTCCAAGCTTTGGACAACCTATAATTATTTATGATGATAAATCAAAGGGTAGCGAGGCTTATGTAAAACTAGCTAAGGAATTTATAGACAATCAGAATACAAAATGATAAAATCTATATAATAAGAATTGAAAATAGAGAAGTTTACTTTTTTTGCGAAAGATAATGAAAGGAATGAGTTATATTATGGCAAATCAAAGAAAGGCACTAGGAAGAGGTCTATCAGCTTTAATACCAGATAATATAGAGCAAGATGAGCTTGAAAAAATAAAAGAAATAGATATAAATTTAATATCTCCAAATCCAAACCAACCAAGAAAAAACTTTGAAAATGACAAGCTAGAGGAATTAGCAGATTCTATAAAGCGCTATGGTGTTATACAACCTATAATAGTAAAAAAGGAAGATAAAATTTATACAATTATTGCTGGTGAGAGAAGATGGAGAGCATCTAAAATTGCTGGACTATCTAGTATTCCTTGTATAGTGAGGGATATTGAAAACAAGAGTGCATCAGAGCTTGCACTTATTGAAAACATACAAAGAGAAGACCTTAATCCTATAGACGAAGCAACTGCATATAATTATATCATGGAAAGATATGCTATAACTCAGGAAGAGCTTTCAGATGTTATCGGAAAAAGTAGAGTTTATGTAACTAATATTTTAAGATTATTAAATCTAGATGAATATGTAAAGGAAAAAATAATTTCTAACGAAATAAGTCAAGGCCATGCAAGAGCAATGCTTTCATTAGATAGTAAGACTCAAAGAGAACTTACTGATAGAATTATAAGAGATGGTCTTAACGTTAGAGATGTAGAGAAAATAGTTAAGAACATTAAAAATCCTAAGACAAAGAGAATTGTAGAAAAAGATAAGTTCGTTTTAAATATCGAAGAAGCTTTAACAAATAAATTTTCTTCTAAGGTAAAGATAACAAGCAAGAAAAATAAAGGTAAAATAGAGATTGAATATAAAAACATTGATGATTTAAATAGACTTCTTTCTTTATTTGGTGTAGAAGAGGACTAAAAGAGTTTTTAATAAAGAGCGAATTTTAAATTCGCTCAGACTGTTGACAAAGTCATAATATTAAATAACAAAAATTACGAAAAATTAACAATAAATCGTTGAAAAATCATCGATTTATTGTTTTTTTTATGGTATAATATGATTAGAAAAT
>JBPOHM010000186.1:0-10039 GCA_052035585.1 Bacillota bacterium | reverse complement strand
GGGCGTGCTTTAGCACGTTCATTTTACCCTTGACAATTGTCAAACGAGCATTTATACTTTTTAAAAGCGGAGGTTTGCTACTTCGCATTAATTTTATACCTATTTTTCATTTCTACTTTACACTACCAAATAAATAATATTTTTAATTTTCATTTTTATTTTGTTTGCTTTATGTGCTTATTTTATCAGAGCAAAAAATGAAAATCCGTAACATATGTTACGGATTTAAAAAATATTTTGGATTTCTTCAAAATCGATAATTTTTATTCTATTTCTGTCAATTTCTATTAGTCCATCTTCTTGCATTTTCATTAGCTCTCTTGAAAGAGAAGGACGTGCAACATTTAAATAATCAGCCAATTCCTCACGATTCATATCAAATTTAACATTTCCATCCTTAGATGAATTTCTGAGTAATAGCTTTGAAATTTTTTGTCGGAGAGTATTACTTGATAAAATATTTATTTTTTGGTTAAGATAAAATGCCTTTCTTGCAAGTATCGAAAGCATATTTGAAATTAATACACTATGAAAATTACAATTTTCTCCACAGGTCCTGTAAAAATACTCCTTTGGCATTTGTAAAACCTTTGTATCACTTACTGCTATTGCATAGTGCTGATACTCCTTCTGATTTATAAATAAAAATACTTCTCCAAATAAATCGCCTTCATTATTAATTGTAGTAATGATATTTCTTCTGCCAGATATTGAATCATTACATACTGAGATTGCCCCTTCAATTAATATAAAAAGCTTTTTAGGTGTATCCTCTTCATAAAATATAATTTCATCTTTTTTATAAGAAGTAACTACAGACTTACTACATTTTAAACAATGCTCTATATCATCATCATTCATTCTATCGAATAATTGACATTTTTTTAACTTTGTAATAATTGATTTCAACTTATTTTTATCCTTTCTGCTAAATTGTTACAATTTTTTCTTTGCTAAATACATATTTTTATTATATAATAAAGAGATACAAAAAATTTGTCAACACTTTTATTATAAGCCTACTATTATCCTAAAAATTTAAATTATATTGTAATTAGAATAAATGGGCACAATTAAGAGAGTTGTCTTGCGGAATTTATGCAAAATGGAGGTAACTGGCATGAAAAAAAAATCAAGCAAGAATATAAGAGCATGGATAATAGTTCTAATCATATATTCTATAATTGTAGTTATTTTTCCATTAATGTTTTCTAAAAATATATCTTCGGAATTTGAATATCATATAGATCAACAAAGAAAGGTCTCAGTTAGTAGATTAGCAAATTTGGCTTATAACTCAATCGAACCTATTATTTTTCAGTTAAGAAATGGCGAAATTTCTAAGGAAGAAGCAAAAAGGAGAATAATTAGCTATGTAAGAGAAATGAAATATAGTGATGAGTATGGTCCTAACTATATTTTTATGTGCAGCTATGATGGAACAGTCCTGGTTCAGCCATATGATAGAAAGATGGAAGGGTCTAACCAATGGCATATTCAAGATGTAAATGGAAAATACATTGTACAAGCTTTAGTAAATGCTGCTAAAACTCACCCACAGGGCTCCTTTGTAAGCTATTATTACTATTTACCAAACCAAACTACTATTGAGGAAAAGCTATCCTATGTAATAGGTATTTCAGATATTGATGCATATATTGGTACAGGTATATATTTAGAAAGTAACTACATGGCACTTGAAGAAATTTTAAATAAGCAGAATTTTAGCTATCGTGCAATTACGATATTTGTATTAGTTTCGATGCTATTATATGCAAGCTTACTTCTCAAGGCAAACTATAAGCTTAAAGTTGAGATGCAAGAACGTAAAAAGGATATGGAGAAAATTCATCATCTTGCATACTACGATAATTTAACTGGTTTACCTAATAGAATGTACATAATGAATGAGCTAAATGAGAAAATGAATAATTGCTATGATTATCTATGCATTGGAACAATTTATTATATTGATATTGATAATTTTAAATACATAAATGATACTCATGGTCATTCTGTTGGTGATAAGGTTCTAATAGAAATTGCTAAGAGATTAAATACACTTTCTGCTCCAAATTTAATATTGTCAAGACTAAGTGGTGATGAATTTCTCATCCTTTACTATGACATGTTAAGTAAAGAAGAAACATTAAGCCTAAGTGAAAAAATTCTAGCTTTATTCAGGGAAGAAATAGTCATTGATAATATTAGTGTATATATTACATGTAGTATTGGAATTGCAAGATATCCATTTGATGGAGATACCTTAGAATCACTTTTAAAGCATGTTGATTTAGCAGCACATAAAGCTAAGTCTAGTGGTAAAGATAAATATACACTATATAACAATAGCATGAAAACAGAACTAGAAAACAGAGCAGATTTGGAAAACAGGTTGCGAGAGGCATATAAAAATGATGAATTTTTATTGCACTATCAACCGCAAATCGATACAGAAAGCGGACAGGTTGTTGGAGTTGAAGCATTACTACGTTGGAACAGTCCAACCCATGGACTTATTTATCCAGGATACTTCATTTCAGTAGCTGAGGAAATAGGTTTAATTAACGATATTGGGAAAAAGGTTATTGATAGTAGTTTTAAATTTGCTAGCAAAATACAGGATAAGAAAATATGTGTATCTTGTAACGTATCACCTTTACAGCTTAAACAAAACAACTTTGTGCGTGATGTTATTGAATCCTTTGATAGATATGGACTCGTAAAGGGAAGTGTAGCACTAGAAATAACAGAATCCTGTTTAATAGAGCCTTTAGATGATGTTTTAACAAAGCTTAATGAATTAAAAAAACATGGAATTTTAATTTATCTTGATGATTTTGGAACTGGATATTCTTCTCTAAACTACATGAAGAGCTTGCCTATCGATGCACTTAAAATAGATAAATCATTTGTTGATAATACTGTAACAGATGGTGTTGAGAGAAGAATTATAAAAACAATTATATCACTTGCACAGGAAATAGGTCTAAATGTAATAGCTGAAGGTGTAGAAGAAAAGGAACAACAAACATATTTAAGCTTACGTGGCTGTAATACTATGCAGGGTTATCTTTTCAGTAAGCCAATAGCAGAAAAAGATTTGTTAGATATGATATAAAAATTAAGCCCCTCATTTGAGGGGCTATTTGTTTACTTAAATCTTTTTTATTCAGTTCTTAATGCTTCAACAGCATCCTTTCTTGAAGCCATCTTAGCAGGAATATGTCCACCTAGCATTGTCAATATAGTACTTAAAGCAATTAAAGCAATTGCATATATAATTTTTAAATCTGACACATTTTTCAAATCTGTCATTTTATATATAATTGAATTTATTGGCAATGATAAGAGATAAGCAATTACTACTCCCAAGGTACCTGAGAATACACCTAGAATAAATGTCTCTGCATCGAAAACTCGAGTTATATCCTTCTTTCTTGCGCCTAAGGCTCTTAATATACCTATTTCCTTTGTTCTTTCTAATACTGATACATATGTTATAATACTTATCATGATAAGACTTACAACTAATGATATTGCAGCAAATGATATTAGAACTATAGTTATTGCATTCATAATTCCAGAGCTCATAGCAGATATCGTAGAAGCAAGGTCTGTATAAATTATTTTGTCCTCATTATCTTTACCTTCATTATATGCATCTAGATAATCTGTTAGTAGATCCTTCTCATCAAAGCCATTAGGATATATCATCACCATAACTGGCTTATAGCTTCCACCTAAATATGAGATAAATGATTCTTTATCATTCTCATTTATTTCTTGCATAGTCATAACATTATGATCAGATTCCTTTTGAGCCTTTACAATCTCTGAATCAATGTTTTCTTTTATAACTAATTGAAGTAATTTATCACTATAAGCAAGCCCAGGAGCTAAAAGTGCAACATCACTATCCTTACCTTGTCTAACAATACCACTTATTCTTAAAGTCTTATTATTTTCTGAATCATATATCTTAGTAAAATCAGTACCTGGCATAAAATTACCAAAAGGAGTTTTTGCGTAATAATCATCATTATTTACTAGCTTGAATTCAGTACCTACAATTTCATCAAACTTGATACTATCAACATTATCTGTTTCAAAGCCTAGATTCTTTAAAGTCTGATAATTAATTTTATTTCTTGTATTTACAACTAAAACCAGCTCAAACTCATCCTTTGGATACTCCCCAGCAACTAATTCATAATTTTTTTCTAAATATGTTGTTGCATTTGCATCTGTTTCAACAGGGTATGATGATAATGCCATACTACTCATACCACTACTTCTTGATCCAGAAGCCATACCCATAACACCAGATGAAATACTAACAGGTTCAACATTGTCACCTATTTTTCTAATTAAATTCATATTTGTCATACGTACATAGCCAATACCACTAGCAATAGATGGATCTACATTATTTATATACTCTATGAACTCATCATCTAATATATTTTGATGAATTATATTCATTTCAGCTGGATCATATAAATAAACCTCATCCGAATCAACATATTCTCTTTCTTTTCCCATTTGAGTGCTCAAATCCTTCATGCTTTCAGCATCAACCTGCATCATACCTTGAGAAATCATGATAGGAAATTCCTTCATTGCATCGCTTTGGAACTCATCAATTTTAGTTTGAAATCCAGTCGAAAGACTTAGTATAACAGCAATACCAATTATACCAATACTTGATGCAAGAGCTGTAAGGAATGTTCTTCCTTTCTTAGTTTTAATATTATTAAAAGAAAGCTTTAGAGCAGTAAAAAAGCTCATGCTTGTTCTTTTTAAACTAAATTCATTATTTTTCTCTTTAACATCATATGGATTACTATCAGAAACTACCTTTCCATCCTGAAACTTAACTATTCTATCAGCATACTGACTAGCTAACTCAGGATTGTGTGTTACCATAATAACTAATCTCTCACGTGAAATTTCTTTAATCAAATCCATAATTTGAATACTTGTTTGACTATCTAAAGCTCCAGTAGGCTCGTCACATAGTAATATTTCTGGTTCATTAGTCAAGGCTCTTGCTATTGCAACTCTTTGCATTTGTCCACCAGACAATTGATTTGGTTTTTTATGCAAGTGCTCACCTAATCCAACCTTTTTTAATATTTCAATAGCCTTCTTGTTTCTCTCTGATTTTGATACTCCACCTAGAGTCATTCCTAGCTCAACATTTTCTACAATACTTATATGTGATATAAGATTATAGCTTTGGAATACAAAGCCTATTGAGTGATTTCTATATGCATCCCAATCAACATCTTTGAAGTCCTTTGTCTTTTTTCCCTTTATAATTAACTCTCCACTATCATATCTATCTAGTCCGCCAATTATATTTAAACATGTAGTCTTTCCACTACCTGATGCTCCTAATATAGCTACAAATTCTTTGTCACGAAAAGCTATATCTATTCCATCCAAAGCCTTAGTTTTAATGTCTCCAACTGTATAGCTCTTCTTAATATTTTTTAATTCTAACATTACTCACTTTCCCTTTCTAGTTCCTTAATAAGTTCACCTAATTCTCTAATACCATTTATAATAGTATCCATTTTTTCTTTTGAAATATGATTTAACTTACTTTGTATTTTTTCAATTTTTTTATTAAATCTTTCAGCAAGCTCAATCCCTTTTGATGTAATCTCTATGTTCACAACTCTTTCATCATTAGAATTACGAGTTCGTGTTATTAATCCTATCTTTTCTAATTCCTTGCATAAGGTAGAAATATTTCCTTGATTTACACCAAATTCTTTTGAAAGCCCTCCAACAGTATTAATTTTTCCACTATAAACATTAAATAGTATATATAATTGTGTAGTTGTAAGTCCTTCAGATTTTGCAATTGGATCTATGATTTTTTGAATTCCTGCTTTTAATGAAAGCATGGAATCCATAAATTCTGACTTAAATTGTACAAAACCCATTATCTAAGTACCTCCATTATCTTAAGCCTTCAATCTTATACTTTCCTTAAAAAATAAAATATATTTAATTTAAATAATATTTATCTTAAATAAAATCAAGTGCTATCATACCACTCTTTAATATAATAGTCAAACAATATTAATTTTATTCTTATGGATTGTGCACCATATTTTTACATTATAATTAATATATAGAAAATAAAACCCAATAATATAAATTATTGGGCTTATTTTTAATATACTATAAAGAAATACTTATAGCTGGCATTACTGTAACTTCAATGTTTTGTTGAACTGGCATCGATACACTTACATCTATCACACCAACACTTGGAGCTATACTTAAAGAATCAATAGTTTGAATATTTGATTCATCTTCCTCACTCTCATTTTTCTTATTAAGAAACATTTGAGGATAATAATATAGAGGATTTGCCTCATCTATTTGTGCCTTTTCTCTAATTCTTCTAATAACTCTTTTTCTATTTAATTCCTCATTTTTATGAGCAGCTAATCTCTTCCTTTCTTTAAGCTCAGCTGATTTTCTGCCTTTAATTAAGCTATCCTCGCTTGCTAGCTCCTTAATTTTTCTATATGATCTTGTTATAGCCTTTTCTAGCTGATTTATTATTGCTTTTATTTTTATTTTTTCATTATCATCGCTATCCTTAAGCGACTTTTTAAGATTAGAAATATTCATCCTGGCTATTGAAACCACTCTCATTACCTCTGGCTTAGTTCTAGCACCAGCAAGTCTAGAATACACCTCCATAGGTATTTTAATATTTGTTGGTTTCTTAACTTTATACTTATCCTTTGACTTATCTGCTTTCTTCTCCAAGCCTTTAAATGTGTAAAAAAGCCTATTTTGAGGTAGCTTTATATTATTTTTAGTTTGATTATTTATAAATGGCTTTTCATATGTTAACCAATAATTTATTGATTTATCATCAATAAATGCTCCAAATGACTTGATTCCATTATTTAGTTCGAAGTCAGAGCTAGACATATCCTTCAGAGTCTGCTCTAATATTGCCTTCCCTTTAATATATGCTTCCTCGCTACTACCCATTTTATCAATAAAATCTCTGGATATCACAAGATGCTTTCCATCTCCCAAGTTTCTAGCAAGCCTATTTATGTCCGTAACACAGCCCTTTTCTAATATGTAAATATTTATATTTTTATAATTTTTACTTAATATCTCTAGTGTTGATTTTGTAAGCTTTTTATAATCAATTGCTTCTAAATCAAAGCTTGATACATCATAATTATCAGAAGCATTAACGTCATTATTAACATTAAGCTCAGGATATAATATATGATTACTACTTATCTTGCTAATACAATTTATATTATTATCAATTCTCAAAGTGCTACCTCCTTTCACAAGCAATATTATATATACTTTTATATATATAATATCGGTTAATATTTGTAAAAATTCAGCTTGATTTTTGTCCTAATTTAACTTATAATATATTTGTTCATAGGGGAGTAGTTAGCGTTTCGACGTTGTTAGTCAACATACTGGTTATATTTTATAACCTGGCTCACATTAAATAACGAGACTTATGTATAGCTTTGCTGTACATTTGTCATAACTCAATCAAGTGCGGCAAGCTTGATTTTTTATTTGTCGATTTTTATAATATTAAGGAGAAATTATGGGTATTTTTGAATTGTTTTCTATAGCTATTGGCTTATCAATGGATGCTTTTGCAGTTTCAATTTGCAAAGGTCTATCTATGAAAAAAATGAGCTGGAAGAACGCACTAATTGTCGGACTATACTTTGGAGGATTTCAAGCTTTAATGCCTTTAATAGGCTTTGCCCTAGGCACTAGATTTGAGAATTTAGTGAGCAATGTTGATCACTGGGTTGCCTTTGCACTTCTAGGATTAATTGGATTACATATGATTAAAGAATCAAGAGAAGCATGTGAAGAATGTGATCCATCATTTGACTATAAGACTATGCTTACTCTAGCAATTGCAACAAGTATAGATGCACTTGTAATTGGTATGACATTTGCATTTTTAAAGGTAAATATAGTACCTGCTATATCACTTATAGGAATTATAACATTTATATTAAGTATTATTGGAGTTAAAATCGGCAATACCTTTGGAAATAAATATAAATCAAAGGCAGAGCTAGTAGGTGGTATTGTCCTAATTCTAATAGGTGTTAAGATACTACTTGAACATTTAGAAATTATAAATTTTTAATATTAAAAAAGGAATTTAAAGTTTGAAGAGCTTTAAATTCCTTTTTTTTATTTTCTTTTATATCTTATTTCATTATCAATCTCTACTTTTTCTAATAAACCATTATGTCTTAAATGCTCTAGATGAGCAAGCACCTCAGATACAGCAAACCATACCTGCTGAACTCCAAATTTCCCGAAATCTCCATCTCCAAAATCCCAAGAAATTTCTTGAGCTATCTCATAAGCAGTTCTTCCTTCATTATTTAGACAAGCTACAATTTCATTTAGTCTATGCTCATGATGTAATAAAATCTCATCTATTCTTTTTACATGATCCTCTACAATATCTCTATGTGCTGAAAAAAGATGTTTAACATCCATATTTCTTACCTTTTCAAGGCTATCCTTATATATTTGAAGTGAGTCTCTATCAAAATTCCAAAATACAATGTTAGGTGTAATCTTATTTAAAATATGGTCTCCACTAAATAATATTTTATGATTTTCTTCATACAGTCCACATTGACCTTCAGTATGACCAGGCAATTCTATTACTTTAAATTTATATTCACCCAAATCAATTATATCTCCCTCTTTTACAGGTGTATAGTCAATAACATTGTCCATTATATATACCATTGCAGGGTGATTTTTATAATCCAATCTTCTCTCAGCAGGTGTTGAGCTTATGTCAAGATTTGTATTTACCATATCTTTTAGCTTTTCACTTAAAATGTCATTTAAAATAGTTCCGTCAACATCACTACAATAAACCTTATTCTTTCCTGTAAGGAGACTACAAACTAGTCCACTATGGTCTGCATGATAATGGGTTAAAAATATATCAGTATAATCAAGATCTATACCAAGCTCATATAATGCTCTGAATAAATCATCCTTACTCTTTGGATCATTAAAGCCTGTATCTATTATTAAATTTCTTTGTTCTCCTCTTATAATATAAGAATGTAAAAGCTTTAATGGATTTTTAGGAAGTGCTACATCTATTTGATAAATATGATTATATATTTCTTTCATCTTATGTCCTTTGCCAACTTAAAATTATAAATTGTTGCTAATCCTTTCATTATGTAAATTTTACCATATACCCTCTTTCTAATTTTAAGACACTGATATATTATATACCATTTTTTATATTTGGCAAGATAAATTTATAAATATTTAAATTATGTTAATTGACAGATTTATAATAATAGAATATAATTATTTAACTAAATGCTTATATTTTGCTAATTAAGCAGATTTATTAATGATAAAAAGTAAATTACTATACAATCAAACAAATGAAAGGGAATATATGTATGGATAGAAAGGACTTACCACATAATCATGGCCAGAGCTTGGAGACAATTCTAAGCAGAATGCCTGATGAAAAGAATTTTTCAGATGCATCAATTGTTTTCCAACAGCTTTGTGATAGCACTAGACTTCGTATTTTATGGCTTCTATGCCATTATGAAGAGTGTGGAATTAATATAGCTGCAGCAATTGGTATGAGTACTGCCGCAGTATCCCATCATCTAAAATCCCTAAAGCTAAGTGGATTGATTTCTAGCAGACGTAATGGTAAAGAGGTATATTATAAATTGGCTGACACAGAAATAGCAAATCTTACTCATAAAATGATAGATGACTTTTTCCAAATTTCTTGTCCTAACAAGGGTATTGTTGACCATAAAAACTGTGATTGTGAATAAACATTAAAATAAAAAAAGAAGAAAATAATGATATGATACTTCCAAAGTAGACAGTCTAATTAATTAAAATTAGATTATCTACTTGGAGGTATTTTTTATGGGAAGAAAATCAAAGTATAGCAAAGAATTTAAAATACAAGCATGTATTGATT
>JBPOHM010000377.1:0-6510 GCA_052035585.1 Bacillota bacterium | reverse complement strand
ATAATATTTAATGTATTTAATATTAACATAACAGAAACAGATAACGGAGAATAAAAATGTTTGATTTTAATAAATATTTCAGTAAGTATGATGGAATTTCAAAGGCTAGATTAATTAATATTGAGGTTATTAAAGAGAAAAATTTAATAAAGTTTAATATGTTATCAAATTTTGTAATTGATTTAAAAGAAATAGATAACCTTAAATTAGAAATAAAATCCCACTATTCAAATATAATAGATGTGGATTTTAATATTGAATATGATATAAAAGAAAAGGATGATAACTTCAATAAATTATTAAAATTAAATATTGATTATATAATTAAAAAGATTTCATTAATAAGCTATAAATGCTGCCAAACATTAATTGATGATAATAATGTTATTATTGAGGCATCAACGGATTCTACATATGAGCAAATAAAAGAGCAGGGTATTGATAAAAAAATAAGAGAATTTATATTAAATACATACAAGCTAGATATTAATGTAAGAATAAGAATTTTAGAATCAGTGGCTGATTCTATAGAGGATAAGAGTCAAGAAATTCTAGAAAATGAAATTAAGAAATCATTATTAGAGGCTGAAGCTTCAAAGAAAGCACCAGAACAAACTAATAATAATCAAATATTTACAAAAGAAAAGCAGGCTCCAAAATTTAAACCAAACATAAAGGATGAAAAGAAATTTGATATTTTAGAATTATCAAAAATATCTGAAATAAATGATAATTCAGGAGAAGTACATATTAAAGGTACAGTAGTAGCCTTTGAAAAGAGAGAATTAAAAAGTGGTAATTTTTTACTTACTTATTCTGTTACAGATTACACAGATACTATCAATGTAAAATATTTTTGCCCAAAAAATGTTAATCCTGATGATGTTCAAGGCTTTAAGGCTGTTGAAGTTATTGGAGATGCTAGCTATGATACCTATGCACGAGAATTAGTAGTGATGTGTAAGGCAATAAGAGAGGTAGAGCTTGTTGAGTCCTTTAAAATGGACAATGCACCTGAAAAAAGAGTTGAGCTTCATTTACATACATGTATGAGTGCAATGGATGGTATAAATTCATTTACAGATTATGCAAAGGTAGCTAAAAAGTGGGGACATAAGGCAATGGCAATTACAGACCATGGGGTTGTACAGGGCTTTCCTAATGCTATGGAAGCAGCAAGTGATGATTTTAAGGTTATATATGGTATGGAAGGCTATCTAATTGATGATGGTACCTCTATATCTTATCGTTGTGATGGCAAAAACCTTGATTCTGAGCTTGTAGTCTTTGATATTGAAACAACTGGATTTAATGCAAGAAAAGACGATATAATCGAAATTGGAGCTGTTAAGATTAAGGATAGAAAAATAATTGATACATTTAACACCTTTGTTAGTACAAGCATGAAGCTACCAGAGAAAATAATTGATCTTACTGGTATTACAGATGATATGCTTGTTGGTGCACCTAGTATAAAGGATGCATTGATTGAGTTTAAAAGCTTTGTTGGTGAAAACTCTATACTTGTAGCTCACAATGCAAGCTTTGATACAAAATTTATAAAAGAAAAGTATTTAATAAGCTTTGATGAAAAATATGATATGCCTGTAATTGATACACTAGAATTATCAAAGGCATTAGTCAAGGGTGTAAAAAACTATAAGCTTGATACATTGACAAAGAAGTTTGATATAAGCTTAGAAAATCATCATAGAGCTGTTGATGATGCTAAGGCAACAGCGATGCTATTATTAGAGCTATATAAGCTTTTAGAAGAGCAAGGTATAAAGGAAATTGATACACTCAATGAAAAGCTTACTAAAAATATTGATATGACTAAAAAGCCTACCTTCCATGTAAATATATTAGTTAAAAATTTGGTAGGATTAAAGGAATTATACAAATTAGTTTCTAAAGCACATTTAGAGCTATTTTATAAAAAACCACGTATTTTAAAATCTGATTTAGACAAGGTTAGAGATGGCTTGATAATTGGTACTGCCTGTGAGGGTGGAGAGCTATATCAAGCTATAATAGGTGGAGAAAGTGACGAGAAAATCGAAAAAATAGTTGAATTTTTTGACTTCCTTGAAATACAACCACTCGGCAATAATGAGTTTTTATATAGAAATGGTACTGTAAAATCAATGGAAGAGTTAAAGGATATAAATAGAAAAATAATTGAGCTTGGTAAAAAATACAATAAAATTGTAGTGGCTACAGGTGATGTTCATTTCTTAAAGGAAGAGGACGAGCTTTATAGAAGAATATTAATGGCAGGACAAGGCTTTGAGGATGCTGAGGAACAAGCTCCATTATATTTAAAAACAACAGATGAAATGTTAGAGGATTTTTCATATCTAGGAAAGGAATTAGCATATGAGGTAGTTGTTAAAAATACTAATCTAATTGCAGATATGGTAGAGAAAATATTACCAATACCAGATGGAACATTTCCTCCTATAATAGATGGTGCTGATGAAGAATTCAGAGCAATTTGTTATGAAAAGGCACATAGAATTTATGGAGATCCACTTCCTGAAATTGTAGAAAAGAGACTTGAGAGAGAGTTAACTTCAATAATTAACAGTGGTTATGCTGTAATGTATATAATAGCTCAAAAGCTAGTTAAAAAATCTAATGATGATGGATATATAGTTGGTTCGAGGGGTTCTGTTGGATCTTCATTTGCTGCTACAATGAGTGGTATTTCAGAGGTTAACCCATTAGTTCCACACTATATTTGTAGTAATTGTAAATACTCAGAATTTTTTACTAATGGTGAATATGGATCAGGTGTTGATTTGCCTGATAAGGATTGTCCGAGATGTGGAACTAAATTAGGTAAGGATGGACATGAGATACCATTTGAGGTTTTCTTAGGATTTTATGGAGATAAGGAGCCTGATATAGATCTTAACTTTGCTGGAGAAGAGCAGGCTACTGTTATGAAATATACTGAAGAGCTGTTTGGTGAAGGAAAGGTATATAGAGCAGGAACAATCGGTACAATAGCTGATAAAACAGCTTTTGGATTTGTTAAAAATTATTACGAGGAAAGAGGACAAACAAAGCGGAATGCTGAGATAAATAGAATAATTCAAGGCTGTCTTGGTGTTAAGAGAACATCTGGACAACATCCTGGTGGAGTAATGGTAGTTCCTAGGAATAAGGAAATATATGATTTTACACCAATACAATTTTCAGCAAACAATGTAAAATCAGATTCTATAACTACACATTTTGACTATCATTCTATTTCAGGACGTATATTAAAGCTTGACCTTCTTGGACATGATACTCCTTCAATTATAAGAATGCTTGAAGATTTTACAGGAATAAAGGACAAGGATGTTCCATTAGATGATAAATTAACTATGTCTATTTTTACAAGTCCAGATGCACTGGGTGTAACAAAGGAAGATATAAACTGTGAAACTGGAACTCTTGCAATACCAGAGTTTGGTACAGCATTTGTTAGAAAAATGGTTATGGAAACAAAGCCAAAAACATTTTCTGATTTGCTCCGTATAAGTGGATTGTCTCATGGTACTGATGTTTGGGTAGGAAATGCACAGGATCTTATATTAAACGGCACATGCAAGATTGACAGTGTTATAGCGACTCGTGATGATATTATGACATATTTAATTTCGAAGGGTGTAGATAATAAGTTATCCTTTGAAATAATGGAAAGAGTACGTAAGGGTAAGGGCTTGAAAAAAGAAGATGAAGAGGCTATGCGTGCAAAGGATGTACCTGAGTGGTATATTGAATCATGTAATAAAATAAAATACATGTTCCCTAAAGCACATGCTGTTGCTTATGTTATGATGTCAGTTAAAATTGCATATTTTAAAGTTCATTATCCAGAAGCCTTCTATGCATCATATTTTACTATGAAGGCACAGGACTTTGATGCAGAAATTATTTCAGCTGGTCTAAAAAGTATAGAAGATGCTATGTTAGAAATTGAAAAAAAGGGTAATGATAAGACTACAAAGGAAAAGGATGCATACACTGTCCTTGAAGTTGCAAGAGAGATGTATAAACGAGGCTATAGATGTGAAAAGGTTGATTTATATAAATCTGATGATAAGAAATTCCAAATATTTAAGGGTGGAATACTTCCTCCACTAATTGGTCTTCAAGGCTTAGGTGAAAATGCTGCTATAAGCATTAAAGCAGAGCGAGAAAAGGGTGAATTTATATCAGTAGAGGATATTGTAAATCGTACTAAGGTAACAAAAACAGTTATTGAGGTATTAGAAAAGCATGGATGCTTAAAGAATATGGAAAAAACTAATCAGCTTACACTTTTTAATTTTTAGCTTTATTATTAAATTTTATTGTTTTATAAGCTATAAATAATATTTTATTGGTAAATAATAGCTAATAAAATATAAAAATGTATTGACATTTTTTCCAGTTTAATATAATATTATTAAAATTAATTTGAAAAAATATATATTGTGTTATAAACTCAATGTTTACAACTAGAGAAAGGATGAGAAGAGGATGAATACATTATTGAATATACTTACTGACAATGTTAGTAGTGCTTTCGAAAAATGTGGATATGATAAAGCTTATGGAAAGGTTATTATATCTGATAGACAGGATTTATGTGAATTTCAATGTAATGGTGCTTTTATAGCAGCAAAGCAATACAGAAAAGCTCCTCAAGCTATTGCAACAGAGGTAGCAGCTATATTATCAAATGAAAAAATATTTAAAAAGGTTGATGTAATTTCAGGCTTTTTAAACCTTGTAGTTGAAGAAAGCTTCTTATTAGATTATATAAATGAATTAGCTCAGGACAGAAATTTAGGTATCCAACAAGCTGAAAAACAAGAAACTATAGTTGTTGATTACGGCGGACCAAACTGTGCTAAGCCTTTGCATATAGGTCATTTAAGAGCTGCAATTATAGGAGAGGCATTAAAAAGACTTGCTGCAGCTACAGGAAGAAATGCTATAGGTGATGTTCACTTAGGTGACTGGGGTTTACCAATGGGCTTAGTTATTGCAGAAATAAAGGAAAGACATCCTGAATTACCTTATTTCAAGGATGATTTTGATGATACTAAGGAAGTTGATTTTGTAGTAACTGCTGAAGAATTAAACGAAATTTATCCATTTGCTAGTAAGAAAAGCAAGGAAAATGAAGAGTTTAAAGCTATAGCTCAAAAAATAACTGTTGAGCTTCAAAATCGTCACAAGGGATACTATGCATTATGGAAAAAAATGCTTCAGGTATCAAAGGATGATTTCAAGAAAATGTATGATTCATTAAATGTTCACTTTGAGCTATGGTATGGTGAAAGTGATGCAGATGAATATATAGATGAGCTATTACAAATATTAGAGGATAAAAAATTAACATATACAAGTAATGGTGCCTTAGTTGTTGATGTTCAAAAGGAAGATGACAAGGTTCAAATACCACCTGTAATGATTAAAAAGTCAGACAATTCAAGTAACTATGCTACAACTGACTTAGCTACAATCCTACAAAGACAAAAGGATTATGCACCAAGTGAAATTTGGTATGTAGTTGATAGCAGACAAAGTCTTCACTTTAATCAAGTATTTAGATGTGCAAGAAAGGCTGAAATTGTTGGAGAGAATACTAAGCTTGAGCATCTTGGCTTTGGTACAATGAATGGAAGTGACGGAAAGCCTTTTAAAACTCGTGATGGTGGAGTTATGAAGTTAGAAGACTTATATAACACTGTATATGAAAAGGCTATTGAAAGATTAAAGGAATCAGAATTTGGAAAAATAGATAATATTGAAGAAAAAGCAAAGAAAATAACTGTAGCAGCTATTAAATTTGGAGATTTAATAAATCATAGATTAAAGGATTATATCTTTGATATAGATAAGTTCTTAGCTTCAAAGGGTAAAACAGGGGTGTTCCTATTATACACAATAGCTCGTATTAACTCTTTATTAACTAAGTTAGAGCAAAGTGAAGATAGTAAGGTTGAAATAAACAATATTTACTCAGATACTGAGAAGCAATTATTATTAAAGCTTTCGTTAAGTGGAGAGGTATTTAAAAATTCATTTAATGAAAAGGCGCCAAATTATATTTGTGAAAATGCATATGAAATAGCATCATTATTCTCAAACTTCTACAATGACAATCACATTATAAGTGAAAGTGATGCTGCTAAAAAGCAAGTATGGATTAACATTTGTCAATTAGTTAAGAAAATGTTGATTAAGCATTTAGATATCTTAGGCATTGAACATGTTAATGCAATGTAATAAATTATCATAAAAATATTACAAAATATTAATTTTTGTATTGTATTTTAATTTATTATGTGATATACTAATAAGAGATATAGATTTTGACAAAAGAGTGGGTAAATCCCACTCTTTCTACTTATGTTTATGATTGATTTGAATATCAGTTAAATTAATGAGATAGACATTAGTGTTAATACGTAAAATAGGAGGTAATTATGAGTAAGAAACATATTGTTGAAACTTCAACTC
>JBPOHM010000137.1:0-2929 GCA_052035585.1 Bacillota bacterium | reverse complement strand
CTTGAATCACAGTATATACAGCCATGAGTACAGCCTCTATATAAATTCATTCCATTATTAGCTGACAATATTCCTTTTACTTCTTTATAATGCATAGTTACCTCAATTCAATTTAACTTTATACTATGTATATTATATCACAATAAACACGACAACTATATGTCATATTTAAAAATTTTTTTCTATAAAAAAACTTGGTACTAAAGCACCAAGTTTTATTCTATAATTATTTCATTGTCATCATCTGTATTGTCATCATCAACTGATACCTTGAAATCTTCTTTTTCAAATATTTTTTCAGTTGTTTCCTTCATTTTGTTTACTGTTTGCTTAATATTATGCTTGATGTCTTTAACATTAGCATATTTGTTAGCTTTGTAAATTCTTATCTTACAAGAATAAACTATAGAAATTGCTAAACCTACAATAACCACCCAAAATGCCATTACAAATGTCAAAGCAACTAAAACAAGTGGAACGTTGATTAATACATCATCATCTTTACTTTTAACACTAAATCTTAATTGTAATACCTTGTCAATAAAGCTTTCAAAGCTATCCTTACGATTTGTCTTTACTGTACCAGCATACTTAGCACCCTTTGTAGCTTCTAACTCAATTATAGATTTAACTAAATCTCCATCATTTTTCTCAAGTGTTTTTTTAGCTTCCTCATATGTCACATTAACTCTACTTCTAAGCTCATCAATTAATTCAATAGTAACTTTCATATTCGTTCTCCTTTTAAAATTAATATTTAGAGTGAAGAGTTTTTTGTCTCCACTCTTTTGTTTATGAGCCTATTATACTTTTGCAATATTAGATAGTCTTTATAGTAATATTAAAAACAGATTAGAAATTGATTTAAAAATCTAATAATATAGTAAAACTAAATTATTATTTTATGCCATTGGTGAGTCATTTTCTCTTGATTTAATCTTGTTTACAATTATATTAGAAATTTCATCAATAGACATTGAGCCTATATCGCCCTTTCCTCTTTCTCTAACTGCAACATTACCACTCTCTGCTTCCTTTTCACCTACTACAAACATATAAGGTACCTTTTCAAGCTGAGCTTCTCTTATCTTATATCCAATTTTTTCTGATCTATCATCTACTTCTACCTTAATTCCCATTTGTGATAATTGTTTTTTAACATCATAAGCATATTCATTGAATTTATCAGAAATTGGTAATATCTTAACCTGTACTGGTGCTATCCAAGTTGGGAATGCTCCAGCATATTGCTCAATTAATACTCCTAAGAATCTTTCAATACTTCCAAGAACAACTCTATGAATCATTATTGGTCTATGCTTTTGTCCATCAGCACCAACATATTCAAGCTCAAATCTTTGAGGTAATTGATAGTCAAGCTGTATAGTTCCACATTGCCACTCTCTACCTATACAATCCTTTATTTTAAAGTCAATTTTAGGACCGTAGAAGGCTCCATCTCCTTCATTAATTATGAATGCTAAACCAAGCTCATTTAAAGCTCCCTTTAAGTCACTTTCTGCTTGATCCCAATCCTTAATGTCTCCTAAGAAATCCTCTGGTCTTGTTGATAATTCAACATGATATTCAAATCCAAAAATTTTATATACTTTATCTATAAGATTTGCAACATTTTTAATTTCATCCTTAATTTGCTCTGGTAGCATGAATATATGAGCATCATCCTGAGTAAATGTTCTAACTCTCATAAGTCCATGCAAAGCACCTGATAACTCATGTCTATGAACTCTTCCAAGCTCTCCCATTCTTAACGGGAAATCCTTGTATGAATGCATGCTATTTTTATATACAAGTAAACTACCTGGGCAGTTCATTGGCTTAATAGCAAAATCCTCTTCATCAATTAAAGTAGTATACATATTCTCTTTGTAGTGATACCAGTGTCCTGAAGTCTCCCAAAGATGTCTACTTAATATAATTGGAGTTTCAATTTCAACATATCCAGCTTCCTTATGAACCTCTCTCCAAAGTTTAATTAGCTCATTTTTAACCTCTGTTCCCTTTGGTAGGAAGAATGGGAATCCAGGTCCTTCTTCTGACATAAAGAATAATTCTAATTCTTTACCAAGTTTTCTATGGTCTCTTTTCTTAGCTTCTTCAAGCATATTTATATGATCTTCAAGCTCTTTAGCCTTTTCGAAAGTAATACCATAGATTCTTTGGAGCATCTTGTTTTTCTCATTTCCTCTCCAATAAGCACCAGCAATATTTAATAGCTTAATTGCTTTTGGTTTCTTAGTTGATTCAAGGTGAGGTCCTGCACATAGGTCAGTGAAATCTCCTTGTCTATAGAATGAAATTACTGCATCCTCTGGTAAATCGTTAATTAACTCTTCCTTATAAATTTCACCTTGTTTTTTAACAAACTCTAAAGCTTCATTTCTTGGTAATTCAAATCTTTCAATTGCTAACTCTTCCTTAACAATTTTCTTCATTTCTTCTTCAATCTTTGGTAAATCTTCTTCTGTAATTCTATAATCTAAGTCAATATCATAGTAAAAACCACTTGCGATTGCTGGTCCTATAGCAAGCTTAGCTTCTGGCCATAACCTTTTTATAGCTTGTGCTAATATGTGAGATGAAGTATGCCAAAAAGCATGTTTTCCTTCTTCATCTTCAAATTTCAAAAATCTTATACTTCCATCCTCGTTTAATTCTTGCTGTAAATCTATGGTTTTATCATTATAGCTCGCAGCAAGTATTACTCTTGCTAAGCCCTCGCTTATACTTTTTGCTACATCAATAGCTTTGATTCCTTTTTCGTACTCACGTACACTGCCATCTGGCATTGTTAATTTAATCATCATAATATCCATTCCTTTCTTTTATAATTTAAAATTTTTGATATAAAAAAAGCCTTCATCGCTAAACACAACTGTGTTTAGGGACGAAAGCTCATGCTCCGTGG
>JBPOHM010000241.1:0-2296 GCA_052035585.1 Bacillota bacterium | reverse complement strand
TAAAACAAATTTCAAATTTGAAATTAAATTTTTAATATTTGTTTTATCTCTACTAATTTTGTTATCTATGGTTAAGAATATTGGCTTCTATTTTCCAGTATCTGATATCTCTAATGTTATAAACCTTGAATTATCAAGGTCATTTTATGCTGTAGGATTAATTGCTGCAGGTTTTGCAAATGATAAAAATAGAAGATATGGTGCAATATGCTGTGTAGCCTCTCTTGCATTTGCTTTCTTTTCATTCTCCATAAACAATTATCCACTATATAGTGTTATAATGTGGATAATTGGCTATATATTTTTTGGTTTCTTTGCAGTATATAGAGTAGTACTATTTTCTGATTTAGCTTCTACTAGCTCCTCTTTGTTAATTTTTGCTGTTTATGGACTTCTGGCAGGTAGAGTTGGAGATTCGCTTGGTACGCTTTTGGGAATGTTACTATCTGGCAATATTCTATTACTATTATTGGTAACCACTATATTATTTATATTATTAATATTTATGTTTTTCTCACTATATCAAAAATTATACAACTCTAATTTAAGTGAAAACGAGAGAAAAGAGCTTAAACATGATAAATTTATATTAGATAACTCACTAACTGCTCGTGAAGCTGATGTTTTTCGTCTAGTTGTACAAGGATTATCTAACAAAGAAATTTCAAGCAAATTATATATATCTGAAAGCACTGTAAAATATCATGTTGGGAATATATTAAAAAAGACTGGATGCTCCAACAGAACTGACTTAACCATGACCTTTAAACAAAGCTAGGTTATAATTATAAATACGCATATTATAGTGGTGTTTCAAGAGTATTTTTCGAACTTTAAAAGGAGGGTACCCCCTCCTTTTAGTTTTGTGCGCCCAGCATGGGCGACAGCTTGACGGTGAAAGTCCGTTATGGAGCTTGGTAGTAGCAACCATTAGTCAAGAGCAAGGGTGTCCACCGCGAGGTGGAATCTGAAGGAAGCTGGAGGCAAAGTCTTGGTCTGAGGAACACGAACCAAATATAAGGCTGAATTACACTGGATAAGTTTGCAAAACAAAACAAAGTCCGATACTACTCGAAGTGTATTCAGTAAATTTGGCAGATATATGAGACGAAAGCGGTCGTTCTTACCTGGGGAGGTCTCATGTGCAAGTTAAGGATATGAATTTAGAAATAACAACCTATGCAGTGATGTATAGCTGAGACATGAGAAGTCAGCAGAGGTCATAGTACTAAGTGTTGTCGACAATATTTAGGAAGGACTGAACAATAGGAGGTTTTGAAGATTTATTTGTCAAGTGAAAATTGACCCCTTTTTCAATTTAATTCTGACCCCTTAAGGGTAAAAAAATTATAAGGACTTTAACATATCCTGAGTTTCTTTCAAACGGTAGGAATTTCCACTCATATTAACAACATATGACTTATGAGTAAGTCTATCAATCATAGCAGCAGTCATGACAGGATCCTTAAAGATTTCTTCCCATCTTTCAAAGGATAAATTTGTTGTTATGATCGTACTTTTTCTTTCAGCTCTTAATGAAAGGTGTGTAAATAATAATTCTGAGCCTTCTTTATCAAAAGAAATGTATCCAAGTTCATCTAAAATTAATAAATCATATTTCTCTATTTGATTTTCAAATGCAATAAGCGTTTTCTGTGAAAGTCTTCTTTTAAATCTTCCATATATTTTTTATATGGGAAGTTCGCACGCCTTATTCTGTTTTGTTTACCATTTTCAAGCCTTAACTCGTATTCCCTTGTTAACATGTTTAATAACATGTCTATTGGTTCTATATTGGCTGTTAAAGCATCTTCAAATTCAACTTTAATACTTTTACTCATATATGGCAATTTTAATTCTTTACAAAGCATTTCTGCTTGTTTTATTTTATCTTTCATATGGCAATCGCCTCCTGTTGTATATCTTGAGTTTTAAATAGATTGTCATACTTTAGCAACTGCTCTTTTGACTTTTTTTCAATTTCGGTATTGACAATTTTGTAATTTGTTGTATCATTACTTAAGGTGTTATTTAAAATTATTTTTACATTGTCTATATTAATTTTTATATGTTTTTGATTGAGTTTTTCTATTGTATTTTCAATTTTTTCAAATCCATATTCACTGACAATGTCTAAGAGTTCAATAAATTCTTTCGGATTATTTAAGAAGTATTTATTGAATAATGATTGCAGTTTAGTATTAAGTTGAGAGAATGCTAAACTGTTTTTTATTGCTGCTGGATTTTTTAACAAAGTATTTGTATAATGTTCTATATTAATACTACAAGTTTGATT
>JBPOHM010000135.1:0-1975 GCA_052035585.1 Bacillota bacterium | reverse complement strand
CCTTTCTATATTATATATTACATTAAATATTCTTTTTATATAAAATATATTTGTCATTTTCATCAACAATCCCATATATTACTTCGTTTAGCTTCAATCCTTGTTTTTTTAGTTCAAATTCAAGCTTTGACAAGGATAAATTATATTTATCAATATTACTTCTAATAATTTGTCCATCTAAAATAACTGCTATTGGAATTCTCTTGCATTTTTTATCAAGTATAGTATTTTGTGCTATAACACTCATCTGACCATTAGTTTCCATAATAAGATAATCTATATCAGCAACATTAGAATATCCCTTCAATCTTAATTGACCTAAGATATCATTTACATTAATTCTTAGCTTTTTCATTTCTTTAAAATTAAATTCACCATGTGATATCAGGATAGATGGTGTTCCACAAATTATTTTTCTCAATTTATTGCTTTTTAAGGATAAAAAGGATGTAAAGCATTGTAAAAATACAAGAGTTGCTATTGCAGTTATTCCATGAAACATAGGAGAATTCAAATCTGACATTGGTAAGGTAGCAAGCTCAGCTATCATGAGAGAAATAACTAAATCAAATGGTTGCAATTCACCTAATTCTCCTTTTCCCATGACACGCAAAGAAATTAAAACAATTACATATAATATAACTGCTCTTAAAAATACAATAATCATAGATTCCTCCATATAAAAATAAAAAATATTCATAATATTCAAGCTCTTGATAGGGCTTAATATCATAAATATTTTAACCTAAAATAAAAAATCTATGAAAACAACATATCAAAACTAAAGCTCACTATGTACTTTAACATAATGAGCTTATTAATTTTATTATTTAATTTTTGCAAATATCATTCTTCCAGCAGCAGTTTGTAAAACGCTAGTAACTATTACATCTACTAAATCACCTATACGCTTCTTGCCACCCTCGACAACTATCATTGTACCATCATCAAGATATGCTAAGCCTTGATTTGATTCTTTTCCATCCTTAACAATTGTTAATACCATCTCTTCACCAGGAAGAACTACTGGTTTAACAGCATTTGCTAATTCATTGATATTTAATACACTAACTCCTTGGAACTCAGCTACCTTATTAAGATTAAAGTCATTTGTTAATACTTTTCCGCCCATTTCCTCAGCAAGCTTTAATAATTTAACATCAACCTCTAAATTTTCATAATCTCTTGACTCTAGTATTACCTCAATATCCAATTCCTTTTGCAATATATTTAGTATATCAAGTCCTCTACGTCCTCTATTTCTTTTTAAAGCATCTGCAGAATCTGCTATATGTCTTAGCTCTTGAAGAACAAATTCTGGAATTACTAGAGGTCCTTCAAGAAAGCCTGTTTTACATATGTCTTTAATTCTTCCGTCAATAATTACACTTGTATCAAGAATTTTTGGATATACATTTGATTTATATGCCTTTTGCATAAGCTTGCTCTTAGCATTAGTCTTTTTAAAACCAAAGGCATTAGCAATTGGTGGCATATCTTCTCTTTTTCTAGTTGCAATTTTAAGTCCTAGATAGCCTAAAAATAAGTACAAAATAGCAGATATTATAGCTCCTAAATATGGAATAGTTAAATTTAAAAATGGTTGACTTACTAAAAATGCTATTAAAAATCCTATTATTAAACCACTAGAACCATAAATTATGTCTATTGTAGAAAATTTTAATATTTCCTTTTCCATGTTATTAGCAAGCATTGTGCTTATTTTTACTATTTTAGGAGTTATTAAATAAAATAAAATACCAAAAATGATTCCAAATATAGTTATGAGTCCATATCCCTGCCAAACACTTAAAGCTAATACATCTAAATCTACAATGAGAATTCCAATTAAAACACCAAGCATTACTCCTAAAAAAGTTACTATTGCTCTAATTATCTTTTTTATCATTTTTTCACCCCTTTCAAATAATTATTATACTTTACTATTGATATAATATTATATAAATATTAATTT
>JBPOHM010000134.1:0-2211 GCA_052035585.1 Bacillota bacterium | reverse complement strand
AAGTGATATAAATTTTATTAATAACACATATGCAAACCAAGATTTTCAATATTCATGTGATATAATATGGCCAAGATCTATTGAAATATTAAGACAGAGAATATTATCATTAGGTACAAAATTTGTTGGTGAAATGGTTGGAATAGATAACACCGAATATATTAATAATTTACCTGAATTTGAAGTTATAAACTTAGCTTATGAATTAGGATTTATTGATAAAACTGGTAAGATGAGACTCTCTCATGCAAATGAATTAGTTAAACATTATCAAAGTAAAGACATTGATGAAGAAATGCCTCAAAATGAATGTGATACAGTAATGAGAGCGTGTGTGCAATATATTATAGGTTATGATAATGCTGAAATTGGTTTAGAATATAATGATTTTAGAGAAAAATTAAAATTAGTTAAGCTACAGACAAATGAGTTAGATATGTTGATTAGCAGCCCATACTTTTATAAAAAAACAACTATTAGAACTTTAATTAATTTAATAAATGAAACTGATGGTGTAGAATTTGAAACTGTTTTTCTAAATTTTAACACCATATTAGAGAAATTATGGGATAGTCTATCATCAGACGATAAATACTTCATAGGTATAACTTATAGTAAGTATGCAAATATAGGTGATAGTAAATATATAGTACCGTTTAAGCAAGCACTAAAGAAAGTACATGGATTTGATTATGTACCTGAAAATTTACGGTCATTATCATTTATAAAAGCAGCTAAAAATATTAAAAAAGTTCATCATGGACTAGACAATTTTTATAATGAACCAAGTGCTGTAAGAGATTTAGAGAAATTAGGAACTAAGATACCTAAACCTGCTGTCAAAGAAGTTGTTAGTTCAATTATATCAATAATATTAGGAAATGCATATGGAGTATCTCATGCTGCTCAACCACCTGCTAGAGAAGTTTTAAAAAAACTTGAGATAACTGATTGGAAGCATTTTATTGATGAATGTTTATTATATGATGAAGACATTCTTTTTAAAATTTCATGTAAAGATGAACGTACAGAAAGATGGTGTAAATTTGTAAATGAATATGATTTATATAGAATTGAAGTAAAAAGTGATAAAACAAAAGTGTTTATCAATGATAGTGCTAGTTATGATTATTATAAAGCTGCTCAGTTTGCTAAAGAAGCTTTAAACAGATTATAAAATAATTTTAATTAATAAAATTCACAATGTAATTATAATTTTATAATTAACCATAAAATATAGAATTAAATGCATCAAACCTGCATATATATAATATATTCTTTTATATAATAATATTGTTAAATTTTATCTAATGAAAACCCAAATAGTTCAGAAGTGATATCAATAAATAAAGGATGCATGATTGCAGGTTGGATATCTATTAGAATCTATACCCATGTAGTTTGCTTAGGAGAGTTCGAAACACTTAAAATAGAATAGCATACATGCGAGAACATAATCAGTCTATTAATTAATTTTTAAAGCTTAATGCACTATATAATGATGCAAATAAAGTCTATTCATATTTAATATTGTCATATATAGTATAATGATTGGTACTTCATTAATCTTTGAAAATAATAAATTAAAATATTAATAAACGAGCTATAAGCTCGTTTATTTTTTACTGTTTCATAATTTACTTAATTAATTTCCATATAATTAATAATTAAATCCTTTGGAATTATAGAGTTCTCACCATCACCTTTTCTATATACAACATCCCATGGTGTACCACTTTCATGAGTTTTATCTACAAGAGCACTAGCTCCATGTTTCTCATACTTTTCCATTATTATATCTAAAATTCTAATTATTTTATTATAATCTACTAAGCTAACAAGTCGAGATGATATAATAAGTTTTTCATTATCACTACAATGTATTTTTTCCTTACCATAAATTTTATAATTATCATAAATTTCAGGTATTACAGGTCCATACTTCCATGCTTGAAAATCATTTTCAAAAATATCTTTTTTATACTTCTTAAAGTATTCACACCAATAAAAATATAATAATTTTTGCAATTCTAAATGAGTACAGTCTCTCCTGCTTAAAATAGCCTTTGCAATATCTCTAACAGATGGCAAAGTATCTTTTGCAATAATACTTTTAAACTCCTTGTACTCTTCCACCTTTACTACATCACTAAAATATTTATCATAATCTATTACACATTCCCAACTTTTATCTGATAATTGAAGGTGATG
>JBPOHM010000177.1:0-1841 GCA_052035585.1 Bacillota bacterium | reverse complement strand
GCATTCTTAATATATTGTAAAGATATTAATACAGCTATACTGGATAACCAAGTAGGAGAGGTTAGATACAGTAATGAAGAAGACCGTTGGTTATTTATCTATGGAGAAACTATAACTCCTCAGGACGAGAAACAGTATGGAGAGAATCTTGTAACTATTACAGAGTTAGGTGGTAGTCATGCCTTATCTAATTATTATATTGTTAGAATAGATGGTAGTGACGAATTAGTAATACTCTCCGTTCCTACATGGAATAGAATAAGGTGTGATGTATTAGAAGAGGGTCTTGAGAAGGAGAAGTGTGAAGAATATCTAGATTCTCTGTGGAAGGAGACCAATGCTGAAGCTTATGTACCTAGAGAAATATATGATGGGTATTACAATGATTTATTGGGGATACTGAAAAATATTTAATTAAAGAACTTTATATCAATTTAATAAACAATTACTTCGAAAAGGAGGAATGAATTCGGGTGTATTTCTTCTAAGTTTTTTTACTAGACATCTGAAGTCTTCAGCAATTTGTTTTGATTTGTAGTTATATATTACAATTTACAATCTCAATTAGAGATGTCAATATTGGAAAGGAATATCCTAAGATGTAAATAAACAGTATAAAGAAACTAATTATAATTCTTCTAATGCATTTAATATCCCATCTGCACCTGGATTTATACCAATAGGAGAAATATAACCCCAAGCTATAACACCATTCTTATCAATTACATACAAAGCTCTTTTAGATAACCCATCTTCCTTTTGATATGCATTATACATTCTTGACACCTTACCTTTAGGATTAAAATCTGAGAGAAGAGGAAAATGTAAATTCCTTTCTTTTGCAAATGCTAAATGACTCCATATATTATCTACAGAGATTCCAAATAACTGAGCATCATATTTCTTAAACTCAGGTAAAACCTCATTAAAAAGTGTTAACTCACTACCACACACAGGACTAAAATCTGCAGGATAGAAAGCTAAAATAACAGGTTTACCTAAAAAATCTTTTAAAGATACCTCCTGGTCAGAGGTAGATTTTAAACTAAAATCAGGAGCCTTCATTCCTTTTTTAAGAGGTTGGTCTTTCATTTAAAGTATTTAAAATTTTATTTATCTGCTAAATCAATTGCTTTCAGCAGAGAATCTAACTCAGATGGACCATCAAAACGGATACCATTTATAAAGAATGTAGGAGTACCATTAACTCCGCTTTTAATACCACCCATAATATCTGTTTCTACTTTCTTAGCAACTTCATCAGAATTCATATCTTTAGTAAATTGATCAATATCTAGAGATAGTTTTTCAGAATATAATCTTAGATCGCTGTCTTTTAGATTCTTTTGATTCTCAAAAAGAATATCATGCATCTCCCAGAACTTATTCTGTTTACCTGCTGCTTCAGCAGCATATGCTGCATGTAGTGCATATGAATGTATTTCAGATAATGGGAAATTACGAAACACAAATCTTAGTACATCTCCTTTTATTTTTTTAATTTCTTTAACAATTGGATATGCTTCTTTACAGTATGGACAATGAAAATCTCCATATTCAAAAAGATTTATACTGCTATTCTCTTTTCCTTGTATATGATCTTCATTGTTTGGTTGTATTATTAATTTGCTCATAGGTATAGTTATATGGTTTATAGATTAATTCATTATATTACAAATTATATAAATATCTAGTATTCACTACTTAACCAATTTTTCATTAGATTTTTCTTCTACTATCTCCTAGAACGGCTTTTTCTTGTATCCTAAAATGAGATAAATAACACAGTATAAAAACGATAGATAAAGTATCTTACTATTGATATAATTTTTAAACATGGA
>JBPOHM010000279.1:0-2090 GCA_052035585.1 Bacillota bacterium | reverse complement strand
ATATAAAACCATATAATAAAGTTAATAAAGATATAATTTTTAAATGTATGTGTATAATTTGAAAATAAATTTTGAGAATAATAGAATAAATAGATCAAGCTTAGCAATATTGTATTTAGTAGTCTTTTTTGTAGTAATAACTTATTTCGTTAAAGGAAATTATATAGATTTTGAAACAGTAAGAAGCTTATACATGCCTGTAATTGGTATATCAATGATAGCTATATTGTTCGATTACATGATTTTTGCACATGTGTTTTTAGTTGCATCCTTATATGCTTTGATAGCGAAGTATTCAAGAGAAACAGTTAATATTAATATCATAATACTATTTGGATTGATATTTGCAATTGTATTAGAAATGCTACTAAAGTTAAATAAAAAGAAAAAGTGAAATATATTTGTAATAATTTTGTTGGATATTGTAATAAATGATGGATATAATATTTTTACAGGTGGTAATAGTCTAATATAAATCCAGGTTTAAACGGCTATTATTTACCTATAAAAATGGGATCCCATAATTTTTTATAGAACTAAACAGAAAGGTTTATGCTTATTGCATAAAAGTACAAGGATGAATTCTGTAGTTATATTTAATATTCAAAGGTTCTCTTTGCATGATGGTCCTGGTATAAGAACGACTGTGTTTTTTAAAGGTTGTCCTTTGAAATGCCGATGGTGTCATAACCCAGAGGGTTTAAGCAGTAATATAGAAATTTTACATAACAAAAATAGGTGTAGCTTGTGTGGTGAATGTATTAAAAGGTGTACAAGCCATGCTATTAGTATGATTGATGGAGTTATTACTACTGACATGACAAAATGTTGCTTATGTGGTGAATGCTCATTTTATTGTTTAAATGGACAAAGAGAAGCTATAGGAAAGGCATACAGTGTTGATGAATTAATGAAGCATATATTAAAGGATAGAGTTTTCTTTGAGGAATCAGGTGGAGGAGTGACATTATCAGGTGGAGAGCCTGTAATGCAAATTGATTTTATAGAGGAGCTTCTAAAAAGACTTAAAACTGAAAATATTCATACATCTGTTGATACGAGTGGAATAATGCCCTTTGAATACTATGAGCGAATACATAAATACACAGATTTGTTTTTATACGATATTAAACTTTTTGATGAGGACAAGCATAAGCAATATACAGGAAGCTCGAATAAAATAATTTTAGGAAATTTAAAAAGACTTTCTGAATTATATAAAGAAGTAGATACACATAGAGGAATAAATTTAAGACTTCCAATAATTGAAGGAGTAAATGCAGAAGACGAGCATATTTATAAAGTAATAGAACTAATAAGTGGACTAGGTATAAAATATATAAATTTATTGCCATATCACAATATCTCTGAACATAAATACAAAGGCCTCAATATGAATTATGAAGGTGAAGGAATGACAGTTCCATCTAAAGAGAAAATGAATACCTTTAAGGAAATGCTAGAGGCTAAAGGATATATTGTTAAAATTGGTGGTTAACATTATGAAGGGATTTTGGTTGAAATGAGAGGAAGCACTGAAAGAACAAAAAAGCTAAGACAAGAAAGTGTTACAACACAGCCTACATTGAGTGTAGAAAGAGCCTTACTTGAAACAGAGGTTTATAAAAAATACTTTGGCAAGGTTGAAACTCCAATATTAAGAGCATTAAATTTCAAGCATTTAATGGAAAATAGAAGCTTATATATAGGTAAGGATGAATTGATTATTGGAGAAAAATCAGAGCGTCCACATGCAGCTCCAACCTTCCCTGAGCTTTGCTGTCATACTATGGAGGATTTGCAGGTTCTAAATGATAGAAAGTATATAAATTTTAAAATTTCTGAAAAGGATAAGAAGCTTCATGAAGAAATTATACTTCCATATTGGGAGGGAAGATCAACTAGAGATAAAATAATAAATAGCATGACACAGGAGTGGAAGGATTGCTACGCAGCAGGTATGTTTACTGAATTTATGGAGCAAAGAGCACCTGGGCATACTGTAGCTGATGATAAGATATATAAGAAGGGCTTTTTGGACTTTAAGAAGGAAATTGAAGAAGAGATAGCAAGACTAGACTTTTTAAATG
>JBPOHM010000351.1:0-2739 GCA_052035585.1 Bacillota bacterium | reverse complement strand
TTCTTCTTCTAGCAGATCTGTGTATCCTTCTTTCTTCAGCTGTATTGGCTGAATCAAAAAGTCTTGAACCCCACAGATCCTTTCCATTGAATCTAAGTAAATTGTAATTAGTATCTGTAACTGCCCAACCTACAGAATCTGTTCCAACATCAAGTCCTAAATACCATTCATCAAATTCTTTTACTTTTTTTGTTTTTAAATTATTCCCCATTGACATTTTTCTCCTTTTATGATAATATAATTTTAATCTCGTGACTACCATATGAGATTACACCATGAGTTCAAATAAAAATTTATTCAAATCGTCTCTTATGAGACTCACAGTGTGTGATTTAAAACTTGCTTTTAGCAAGTTTTTTATATTATATAAAGTATATATACAATGTCAAATTTTGTCAATACTAAACGTTTTCATAATCGTTAAAAAAATCCTTTGTTTTGTACTACAATTTTACAAATTTCCTATAAATACTCTCCTTACAACCTTATAATCTTTAAATAAAAGCTACACATCATATTCTAAAATCAATATATAAAAATAAAATCAATTAAATTTCTGATTGACATATAATATTTTAAATGATAATATTTTATTGATTCATAGCAATAGAGGATGAAGCTAGCTTCTCACTATTGTATATATGACTGACGGAAGTGGAATTAACCACAGGGAATATAGTTATGAATTGTAGCCGACCGTCTGGGCAACTAAGCTCGGAGTGTCGGTATTTTTATTTGGAGGATATTTTTATGGAATTAAAATCATTGGAAAAAGAACTAAAATCTAATTCATACCCAGGAAGAGGTATAGTAGTAGGCAAATCAAAAGATAATAAATATGCTGTTGCTGCCTATTTCATTATGGGTAGAAGCGAAAACTCAAGAAATAGAATTTTTGTAGAAGAAAACGGAGGAATCCGTACAGAGGCATTTGATGCATCTAAACTAGTTGATCCAAGCCTTATTATATATTCTCCTGTCAAGGTTTTAGGCAATATTACAATAATAACAAATGGTGATCAAACAGATACTATATATGAAGGTTTGGCTAATAATTTATCATTTGAACAATCACTAAGAGCTAGAGAGTTTGAACCTGATGCACCTAATTACACCCCTAGAATATCAAGTATAATGAATATTGAACATGGCAATTTTAATTATGCTATGTCAATATTAAAAAGTAATAATGGAAATCCAAGCTCATGCAATAGATTTACCTTTACTTATTCTAACCCTGTTGCTGGAGAAGGACATTTTATACACACATATATGCATGATGCAAACCCACTTCCAAGCTTTGAGGGTGAACCTAAGCTCATTGAAATTGAAAATGATATAAATGACTTTGCAAGCTTAATATGGAATAGTTTAAATGAAGAAAACAAGATATCTTTGTTTGTTAGATATATAAACATTGAAACTAAAGAAGAAAATACTATAATAATTAATAAAAATAAATAGTCGTAAAATTAAAAGAAAGGATAAAATTGTATGAAAGAATTAGAATTGAAATATGGCTGTAATCCAAATCAAAAGCCTTCTAGAATTTTCATGAATAATAATTTAGAGCTACCAATAAAGGTTTTATCAGGAACACCTGGATATATTAATTTTTTAGATGCCTTCAATGCTTGGCAATTAGTTAAGGAATTAAAGGAAGCTACAGGACTACCATCTGCTACATCATTTAAGCATGTATCCCCTGCTGGTGTTGCTGTTGGACTTCCACTAGATGATGTATTAGCTAAAATATATCATGTTGATGATATGGGACAATTATCAGCTTTAGCCTGTGCATATGCAAGAGCTAGAGGTGCTGATAGAATGTCATCATTTGGTGATTTTATTGCATTATCAGACATTTGTGACTTAGATACAGCAAGGATAATAAAAAGAGAGGTTTCTGATGGAATCATTGCACCAGGCTATACTGATGAAGCGTTAGAAATATTAAAATCTAAAAAGAATGGGAATTATAATATTATTGAAATAGATCCTAACTATATCCCTGCTCCTATTGAACATAAGGATGTATTTGGTATTTGCTTTGAGCAAGGAAGAAATAATCTAAAAATAAATGAAGAATTACTAAGAAACATAGTAACAGAAAATAAAGAAATACCAGAGGAAGCAAAGAGAGACTTAATTATTGCACTAATAACATTAAAATATACTCAATCAAATTCTGTTTGCTATGTAAAGGGTGGTCAAGCAATAGGAATAGGAGCTGGCCAGCAATCTAGAATTCACTGTACTAGATTAGCAGGTCAAAAAGCTGATAACTGGATGCTAAGACAATCTCCTCAGGTATTAAGCCTTCAATTTAATGATAATATAGGTAGAGCAGATAAGGACAATGCAATTGATAATTTCATTGGTGATTATGCTATGGACATACTCGCTGAAGGTGTATGGCAAACTATATTTAAGGTAAAGCCTGAGCTATTTACAAGAGAAGAAAAACGCAGATGGCTTGATAAAATGCAAAATGTAGTTCTCGGCTCTGATGCCTTCTTCCCTTTTAGTGACAATATTGAAAGAGCAAGAAAAAGCGGTGTGAAATACATTGCTCAGCCAGGTGGCTCAGTTAGAGATGATGCAGTTATAGATTGCTGTAATAAATATAATATTGTTATGGCATTTACAGGAATTAGATTGTTCCATCATTAAAAGCACTCTTTCTTAAACAGATAAAAAAGGCTCGTATTTGTAGATTGCAAATACTGGCCTTTAAAT
>JBPOHM010000107.1:0-2537 GCA_052035585.1 Bacillota bacterium | reverse complement strand
ACATTTTTATATCCTATAATTAAAAAAGATGAAAAAACTTTTATGTTCTCTCCTCTTTTTTTAATAAAAGATTATTGTATTGCTACTAATATCAGCGAAGCTACTACGAATACTATTGCTGATATAGTTGTAGCTTTTTCTAATTTTCCTTCAAAGCTTCTACCTTTATTTTTTCCCCATATTGTTTCTGCTCCACCAGCTATATTACCTGACATTCCAGCCTCTTTACCTGATTGTAATAATATACTGGCTATTAAAACTAAACTAGCAAGAATCAATAATATCATGACTGCTATTTTCATATGCCTGCCACCTCCTAATTTATTATATAATTGTTGATGCTAATAATATCTTTTTAACAAAAGAATTATATCATAGCATATATTTAAAATCAACAAAAAATAAATTAATTTTTATTTTCTGATTAAAATCAGTTTGCTTTCTATATATAGTAAAAATATTTGAATTATTAATATTTTCATAATAACAAAATTTTTTCTATAAATATCATAGATTTATATTTACAAAATGGCTTATTTATGTTATTATAAAAAAGCGAAAACGTTTTTCGCAAAGCATTTTTATTTATTCATAATATTTGGATATTATAGGATTTTCTATTTATTATGAATAAAGCAAAATAAAATAGATGGAGGAATAGTAATGAATAACGAAACAAACAACAAAAAGCCGAGCTTATTAATTTCAATCATCCCAGTTATTTTAACAATTGCAATTTTAGCTTACTCTATTTTAGTTCTTGAAATTGACATTCATATACCGTTAATTATTGGAGCTATCATAGCAGCTGTAATGGCAGTTATATTTTTAGGTGCTAAATGGGTAGATATTGAGCAAGGAATAGTAGAATCTATAATGAGTACAATGCAAGCTATACTTATACTAGCAATAATTGGTACTTTAATTGGTTCTTGGATAGTAAGTGGTATAGTTCCTACATTAATCTACTATGGATTAAAAATATTATCACCTACATTCTTCTTGGCTGCTACACTTCTTTTATGTAGCGTAGTTTCTTTAGCTACAGGAAGTTCTTGGACAACTGCAGGAACAGTTGGTATCGCTCTAATAGGTGTTGCAAAAGGTCTTGGTATTCCAGAAGGATTAGCAGCAGGTGCTATCATTTCAGGAGCATATTTTGGAGATAAATTATCACCATTATCAGATACTACAAACCTTGCACCAGCAGTTTCAGGCGCAACTTTATTTGATCACGTAAAACATATGGCTTATACAACTTCAATATCATATGGTATAACACTAGTTCTATTTACAATAATAGGATTCAGATTTGCAGGTAAATCTCTTGATACAAGTGCAATAAACTCTATTCTTGATACTTTAAGTGCAAATTACAATATTAATCCTTTATTATTGTTAGTACCAGTAGCAGTTATAACTATGGTTGCTTTAAAGGTTCCAGCAATTCCTGGTCTTTTAGCAGGTACTGCTTTAGGATTTATTGCTGCAATAATTTTCCAAGGTACAAGCTTAGGAGATGGATTTAATGTTCTTATGTGGGGTGTTGAATCAGCTACAGGTCATGAAGTTGTTGATGAGCTTTTATCTGGTGGCGGTATGCAAAATATGATGTGGACAATTTCACTTATCATGTGTGCATTAACATTTGGTGGAGTTCTAGAAAGAACAGGTATGCTTCGTACAATAGCAGACAATTTATTAAGATTTGCAAAGAGTACAGGTTCATTAATATTTATAACATTAGTAACTTGTTTATTCGTAAACATATTAACAGGAGACCAATATATTTCTATAGCTCTTCCTGGTAAAATGTACAAGGATGAATATAGAAAACGTGGCTTAGCTCCTCGTAACCTTTCTCGTGCACTTGAAGACTCAGGAACAGTTACATCAGCTCTTATCCCATGGAACACTTGTGGAGCTACAATGTCAGGATTCTTAGGAGTTGCTACAGGTTCATATTGGATGTTTGCATTCTTCAACTTATTAAGTCCAATCGTATCTGCAATAGCTGGATTCACTGGATTTACAATTATGAAGCTTGAAGATGATCCTTCAGCAGAAGAATACAAAGGAAAGAAATCTGAAGCATAATTTAAATAATATTTAAATTAATCATAAAATTAAGGGCGAGTTGTTAACTCGCCTTTAATATTTTAAATATTTATATTAAGATAAAAATGGAGACAATATTTACAATATTTATTGTCTCCATTATATTAAAATTATATTATTTTTTTATGTTATAGAATACTTCCAATCCATTATATTGTGCAGCTTTTCCTAGCATCTCTTCAAGTCTTAGTAATTGGTTATATTTAGCTACTCTATCAATTCTAGATGGAGCACCTGTTTTTATTTGTCCTGCATTTACTGCTATAACTAAATCAGCAATAGTTGAGTCATCTGTTTCACCTGAACGATGTGATACAACTGCTGTATAACCAGCTCTTTTTGCCATTTCAATAGCATCAAGAGTTTCTGTTATAGTTCCTATCTGATTTAATTTAATAAGTATAGAGTTTGCAACTCCA
>JBPOHM010000020.1:0-3651 GCA_052035585.1 Bacillota bacterium | reverse complement strand
GAGGGAGTAGTTCGCATATATTAACATATATTATGTGTTTACAGTCGTCAACTCGATCATAATATGATCTGGCTTAAACTAAAGAACAAGACTTGCATGCAATACATTTATTTGTATTGTATGCAAGTTTTTTTAATATTACAAGAAAATGGATTTTAATAAGAAACAATTTAAAGGAGAGAAAAGGTAATATGAAATTTTATAATGAAAGTATAGAAAAAGTACTTTCTGAGCTAGGTAGCTCTGAGGAAGGCTTATCAAGTGCCGAAGCAGAGAAACGCTTATCTGAGAATGGCAAGAATAAGCTAGCTGAGGGAAAAAAGGATAGTCTCTTAAAGCGATTTTTTAATGAGCTTAAGGATCCTATGCTAATTATGCTTATGGTAGCAGCTGTTGTTTCTGGTGTAACATCAGTTATACAAGGTCATGGTGAGTTTGCAGATGTTATTATAATTATGATAGTAGTAATTTTAAATGCTAGCTTAGGTGTATATCAAGAGAGTAAGGCAGAAAAGGCAATAGAAGCCTTACAGCAGATGGCAGCGGCTACAAGTAAGGTTTTAAGAGATGGGAAAATAGTATCATTAAAGAGTGAGGATATTGTTGTTGGTGATATAATTTTATTAGAAGCTGGAGATGCCGTTCCTGCAGATGGTCGTATTATTGAAAATGCAAGTATGAAGATAGAAGAGGCCGCACTTACAGGAGAAAGTGTGCCAGTAACTAAAGCCTTAGATTTACTTGGTATGGGAGACAACCAAGAGATATCTCTTGGTGATAGAAAGAACATGGTTTACATGGGTAGTACTGTTGTTTATGGACGTGGCAAGGCTGTTGTTTGTGCTACTGGAATGGATACTGAAATGGGTAAAATTGCAGATGCACTTGCTAAAGCAGAAGATGGAGAAACACCTTTGCAAATAAAGCTAGGACAATTAAGTAAAACTCTAAGCTATGGAGTAATTGCTATATGTATATTTGTATTTGCATTTAATCTATTAAGAGCTGGTAACTATGAATTACAAACAATTTTAGATACATTTATGATTGCTGTAAGCTTGGCTGTTGCAGCAATACCAGAAGGATTAGCTACAGTTGTTACAATAGTTTTATCTATAGGTGTAACAAACATGTCTAAACGTAATGCAATTATTAGAAAGTTGACTGCTGTTGAAACTTTAGGATGTGCACAGATAATATGTAGTGATAAAACAGGTACTTTGACACAAAATAAAATGACAGTAGTTGATTTTTATTCAGATAATGAAGGACTTTTAGCAAGAGCAATGGCACTTGCTAGTGATGCCGAGCTTGAAGGTAATGGTGTAGCAGTTGGTGAGCCTACAGAGGTTGCTTTAGTAAATTATGCCAATAAGTTGAAGCTTAACAAAAATGAGTTAAAGAAGGAAGAGCCTCGTATTGGTGAAGCTCCTTTTGATAGCTCTAGAAAGATGATGAGCACAGTACATAAAACAAAGGATGGAATTATCCAGTATACTAAGGGTGCTCCAGATGAGATTTTAAAACGCTGTACACGAATTCTTGATGGTGGAAGCATTAGAACAATAAATGATGAAGATAAGAAAAATATTTTAAATAAAAATAAAGACTTTGCTGATAGAGCATTGCGTATTTTAGCTGTAGCCTATAAGCCGTATGATACAGAGCCTGCTTTATATGAAGCAGAAGTTATAGAAAATGATTTAATATTTATTGGATTAGCTGGAATGATTGACCCTGTAAGACCAGAGGTGTTTGATGCAGTAGAGGATTGTAAAAAGGCAGGAATTCGTCCAATCATGATAACAGGAGATCATAAGGATACAGCAATTGCAATAGCTATGGAGCTTGGAATAATATCAGACCCTTCTCAAGCTATAACAGGAGCAGAGTTAAATAATTATTCAGATGAAGAATTTAAAAGGATTATAGGAAACTTTAGTGTATATGCAAGGGTTCAGCCTGAGCACAAGGTGCGTATTGTTAAGACATGGCAAGAAAATGGCTTTGTTACAGCTATGACTGGTGATGGGGTAAATGATGCTCCAAGTATTAAAACTGCTGACATTGGTGTTGGAATGGGCATAACAGGAACAGATGTAACAAAGAATGTTGCAGATATGGTATTGACTGATGATAACTTTGCAAGTATAGTTGGAGCTGTTGAAGAGGGAAGAACAATATATGATAATATACGCAAGGCTATACAATTTTTACTTTCAAGTAATTTAAGTGAAGTTTTAAGTATATTTATAGCATCTCTTTTAAACTTTACAATATTAAGACCAGTTCATCTTTTATGGATTAATTTGGTTACAGATACCTTCCCTGCATTGGCCTTAGGAATGGAGCCTGCTGAACCTGGAATAATGGAAAGAAGACCAAGAGATAAGTCGGAAAGTATTTTTGCTCATGGTATAGGCTTTAATGCTATATATCAAGGTGTTATGGTATCAATACTAACAATTTTAGCATACTTTATTGGACATTATATAGAAAGTGGAATGTGGGAAATTGCAAATAGCCCAGATGGTATGACAATGGCATTTTTAACAATGAATATGGCAGAGATATTCCACTCATTTAACATGAGAAGCTCATCAAAGAGTATATTCTCATTGAAGAAGCAAAATATGTATTTATATGCTTCATTAATAGGTGGACTACTTCTTACAACAGCAGTGATGTATATTCCATTCTTATCTAATGCCTTTGGACTTGAACATATAAGTATGTTTGATTATGCTATTTCTATATTGCTTGGTATTTCAGTAATTCCAATGGTTGAAATTGTTAAATTTATTCAAAGAAGAAAAGATAAATAATTATTTGTAATATTGTCTAGATTATGTTAAGCTATTTAAGTAATTAAATTAGAATGGAGATAAGCTATGAGATTAATTAATACATTTCATCCATCATGGAGTGAGTTTTTAAATGAAGATACTTTAAATAGCTTACATGAGATAGATTCAAAAATAGGTGATAATATAAATCCTGAGCCTGAAAATGTTCTAAGATTTTTAACTAATGATTTAAATGCAATAAAGGTTGTTATTTTAGGGCAAGACCCATATCCTGAAAAGGGTAGAGCTACTGGTAGAGCCTTTGAGGTTGGAGATTTGAATGATTGGAATGATAAATTCAGACAGGTTTCTTTAAAAAATATTATTAGATTAATTCATAAGAATTATAATAATATTGAGAACTATGATGAAATAAGAAAATTTTCAGCTATACAGGAAGAAATACGATTAGGTAGATTTAATATATTAGCTCCTAATGAGATATTTAAGTCTTGGGAAAAACAGGGGGTTTTATTGCTAAACACATATTTAAGTGTTGAAGCAGGAAAACCTGGTAGCCATATAGAAATATGGGAGGATTTTAGTAAGAACTTACTTAAGTTTATTTCATCTAAAAATAGAAACATTAATTGGTTTTTATGGGGTAAACAAGCAGAGGATATGTCACAACATATAATGGATGGAAAAATGTATATTAGTAGACATCCTATGATGTGTTCTGAAAAATATATAGATGATTTTCTAAAATCTAATTGTTTTAAAGATACTATGGGGCTTATTAATTGGCTAGGAATTTAAAAATAAAAAGTACTTTTTTCTCTTAATTTCAATGATTTTTAGATAT
>JBPOHM010000143.1:0-15380 GCA_052035585.1 Bacillota bacterium | reverse complement strand
ACTCAACGTGTGATGTTGATATTGTGATTCCTCTTTCTCTTTCTTCTGGAGCTTTATCTATGTTATCATAGCTTACAGCTTCTCCAGTTCCAAATCTCTTATTTAATGTCATTGTTATTGCTGCTGTCAATGTTGTCTTACCATGGTCAACGTGGCCAATTGTTCCTATGTTTACGTGCGGCTTATTTCTTTCGAATTTTTGCTTTGCCATTTTTATTTCCTCCTAAAATAATTTAAAATTTATTTAATTTAATTTAATTTATTTTGTTATAATTTTTTCTGCAATGTTATTTGGCACTCTTTCAAAGTGGTCTGATTCCATTGAAGAAGTTGCTCTACCTTGAGTTAATGATCTAAGTGTAGTTGTATATCCAAACATTTCTGATAATGGAACAAACGCATCTATAACTTTAACACCATTTCTCTCAGAGAAACCATTAATTCTACCTCTTCTTGAATTCAAATCACCCATTACATCTCCAAAATACTCTTCTGGTGATACAACTTCAACTTTCATTATAGGCTCTAGTAAAACAGGCGATGCTTTTTTCATAGCTTCTTTAAATGCCATAGATCCAGCAATCTTAAATGCCATTTCACTTGAGTCAACCTCATGATAAGATCCATCATATAAAGTAACTTTAAAGTCTATACAAGGATATCCAGCTAAAACTCCATTTTCTGAAGCTTCTATGATACCTTTCTCAACAGCAGGAATATATTCTCTTGGAATAGCTCCTCCCTTGATAGCATCAACAAACTTGAATCCTTGGCCAGGCTCTTGTGGCTCCATAATAATCTTAACATGACCATACTGTCCGCTACCACCTGATTGCTTAGCGTATTTAACGTCAACATCTGCTGTTCCACTAACAGTTTCTTTGTATGAAACTTGTGGTTTACCAACATTTGCTTCAACCTTAAATTCTCTTAACAATCTGTCAACTATAATTTCAAGATGTAACTCTCCCATACCAGCTATAATTGTTTGGCCAGTTTCAGGATTTGTAAATGTTCTAAATGTTGGATCTTCTTCAGCAAGCTTTTGTAATCCAATTCCCATCTTTTCTTGACCAGCTTTAGTTTTTGGCTCAATAGCAACCTCTATAACTGGATCTGGGAATTCCATAGACTCAAGAATTATTGGATTTTCAGGATCACATAGAGTATCTCCAGTAGTTGTGAATTTTAAGCCAACTGCTGCTCCGATATCTCCTGAATATGATTCTTTAATCTCTTCTCTCTTATTAGCATGCATTTGAAGAATTCTACCAATTCTTTCCTTCTTGTTCTTAGTAGAGTTAAGTACATAAGAACCTGATTCCATAACTCCAGAATAAACTCTGAAGAATGTAAGCTTACCAACAAATGGGTCAACCATTATTTTGAATGCTAATGCTGCAAATGGTTCATCATCAGAACTGATTCTCTCCATTTCCTCACCAGTATTCATATCAAAACCTTTAATATGAGGTATATCTGTTGGAGCTGGTAAATAATCTATAACTGCATCTAAAAGTTTTTGAACACCTTTGTTTTTATATGCTGTACCACATAAAACTGGTACGATATCAACGTTTATAGTAGCTGCTCTAAGAGCTTTCTTAATCTCTTCTGTGCTTATTTCTTCACCCTCAAGGAATTTCTCCATAAGAGCATCATCATAATCAGAAATAGCTTCAAGCAATTTTTCTCTATATTCGTTAGCTTTGTCTAAATATTCAGCTGGGATTTCTGTAACAGTTATATCATCTCCAGTATCATTGTTATATATAGTAGCATTCATTTCTACTAAGTCAATAATACCTTTAAATGTATCCTCAACACCTATTGGAAGTTGAATAGGCACAACATTAGCCTTTAATCTTTCTTCCATAGTGCTTACTGAATAATAGAAGTTTGCACCAAGTTTATCCATTTTATTTACAAAACACATTCTTGGTACTTGGTATTTATCAGCCTGTCTCCAAACTGTTTCAGATTGAGGCTCAACACCATTCTTAGCATCGAATATTGCAATAGCTCCATCCAATACTCTTAAAGAACGCTCTACCTCTACTGTAAAATCAACGTGTCCGGGTGTATCAATTATATTTATTCTTACATCTTTCCAATGACAAGTAGTTGCAGCAGAAGTAATTGTGATTCCTCTTTCCTGCTCCTGTTCCATCCAGTCCATTTGTGCTCCACCCTCATGAGTTTCACCTAGTTTATGGATTTTTCCTGTATAGTACAGAATTCTTTCGGTACATGTAGTTTTTCCTGCATCAATATGCGCCATTATTCCTATATTTCTAGTTTTATTTAAAGGATAATCTCTCATTTTTACCTCCTTCTTGCTGCTTTGAAAAACAATTATTAATTTTAAATGAAAATTTTACAAATTCTCTAGTATTGAGTTTCATATTTGTAATGAATGAATTACTAATTCATTCTACCATCTAAAATGTGCAAATGCTTTATTAGCTTCTGCCATCTTATGAGTATCTTCTCTTCTCTTAACGCTTGCTCCAACGTTATTAGCAGCATCCATTAGCTCTTTTGCTAATTTCTCACGCATTGTTTTTTCTCCTCTTTTACGAGAATACATAACAAGCCATCTAAGACCTATTGTTTGTCTTCTTTCTGGTCTAACTTCTAATGGAACTTGATAAGTAGCACCACCAACACGTCTAGCTTTTACTTCTAATACAGGCATGATGTTATTCATAGCCTTTATGAATACCTCTAAAGGTTCTTCGCCTGTTTTTTCCTTAATGATGTCAAAAGCATCGTAAACTATTGTTTGAGCAACACCTTTTTTTCCATCATACATCAATTGATTTATCAATTTTGTTACAACCTTATCTTTGTAGATAGGATCTTCCATAACTACTCTTTTGGGTATGTGTCCTTTTCTTGGCACTTTACTTCCCTCCTTAATAAAAATTTTTAATTCATAGGTACTCGACATTTCAATTCGCCGTTTGTGCACAACTTACATCTATATATTATGAAGGCGCTTTTGCAGCTTTTTCATATGCAATAGCTTGCATAGTGTGCCGAATTTTGTTCGAATTTACTTATTTTTTAGCTTCTTTTGGTCTCTTAGTTCCATACTTGGATCTAGATTGATTTCTCTTATTAACTCCAGCTGTATCAAGAGTTCCTCTGATTATATGGTATCTAACCCCTGGTAAGTCTTTAACTCTACCACCTCTTATAAGAACAACACTGTGCTCTTGTAAGTTATGTCCAATACCTGGAATATAAGCAGTTACCTCAGTTCCATTTGTTAATCTAACTCTGGCAATCTTTCTAAGAGCTGAGTTAGGCTTCTTAGGTGTTACAGTCTTAACAGATGTACAAACTCCTCTTTTTTGTGGTGAACTTGTCTCATTTGTTTTCTTCTTTAAAGTGTTTAAGCTAACATTTAAAGCTGGGGCTGTTGATTTGTATTCAACTGCTTTTCTACTCTTTCTTACTAATTGGTTAATAGTTGGCATCTTTGCACCTCCTTGGTTCATAATATATAAATTTTATTTAGTGAAGCTTGCTTCACTTTTTTATTTTAAAACGGCAGCTGCCGCTGCGTTTACGCTAATATTGCAGGCCTTACCTAGGTCTTTCATATTGTCAAAATAAACAATTTCAATATTTTTTTCATTACAAATATCTATTATTTCCTTAGTAACATGTATATCTGCATCCTTAGAAATAAAAACCTTGCTTACTTCATCCTTTAATAAAAAACGTAAAGTCTGCTTTTTGCCAATCACAAGCTTTGAATTACTTAGTTCTATAGGCAAAGATTTATTGTTCATATTCAACTCCCCTTATACAAAGCTTATTATTTAAAGCTCAGTATTAAAAACATCACAAAGATTATGTGCTCATAGTATCCCGAAAGAATCCTTAGAACACATAATCTTTATTAATAGTTTTCATCAAAACTTGGATTAAATACTTGCATATTTTATCACTATATTTTTTTTATGTCAATATTTTTTTGAAAATTTGCATTTTATAATTCATAAATTAATTATGCTAAATTTTCTTCATTGATATCTTCATCTTCTCGGCCAATAACTTCTATTCCTACATTTCTGTATCTCTTCATACCAGTTCCTGCAGGTATTAGCTTACCGATGATTACATTCTCTTTTAATCCTAAAAGATTATCAACCTTACCCTTTGTAGCGGCATCTGTCAATACTCTTGTAGTTTCTTGGAATGATGCTGATGCAAGGAATGATTCTGTAGCAAGTGAGGCCTTAGTTATTCCTAATAGTGCTCTTTCTCCTGTAGCAGGTTCAAGTCCTTTTTCTACAGCTATTCTGTTCTCAGCTTCAAATTCAGATATAGAAACTAAGCTTCCTGGTAATAACATAGTATCTCCAGCATCTTCTACTCTTACTTTGTTCATCATTTGTCTAATTATAATTTCAACGTGTTTATCATTGATATCAACACCCTGCATTCTATAAACTCTTTGAACTTCCATAAGAATATATGATTGTAAAGCTTTCAATCCACTTATTCTCAATATATCATGAGGATTTACAGATCCTTCTGTTATCTTTTCTCCAGCTTTTATTTCCATACCATCTGTTACTAAAAGCTTAGAACCATATGGTATTAAGTAAGTTCTACTATCTGCTAATTCACTATTAACTATAATTACTTCTCTTCTATTAGCTTTTTCAGTTAAGTTAACTTTTCCTGAAATTTCAGAGATTATAGCTAATCCTTTTGGTTTTCTTGCTTCAAATAACTCTTCAATACGCGGAAGACCTTGAGTAATATCTCCAGCAGTTGCAATACCTCCAGTATGGAATGTACGCATTGTAAGCTGTGTACCAGGTTCACCTATTGATTGAGCTGCTATGATACCAACAGAACCACCTACTTGAATTAAATTACCAGTAGCAAGGTTGTTACCATAACACTTAGAGCAAACACCATGTTCAGTTTTACATGTTAAAACTGATCTTATCTTAATAGTATCAATAACCTTTTCTTCTTCGTATAGCTTTTGTAATTTAGCAGCCATATCTTCAGATATCATTTCACCAGCTTTTACATATACTTCGCCAGTAACCTTATTTACTATATCCTCAGCGCTGAATCTTTCTGTTATTCTTTCTCTTAATTCTTCTATTCTTTCGTTTCCATCAACGAATGATTCAACTTCTATACCCTCTGTAGTTCCACAGTCAACTTCTCTAACAATTACATCCTGACTTACGTCAACAAGTCTTCTTGTTAAGTATCCTGAGTCGGCTGTTCTTAAAGCTGTATCGGTCAAACTCTTTCTTGTACCAGAAGCTGAAATAAAGAATTCAAGAACTGAAAGACCTTCTCTAAAGTTAGATTTTACTGGAATTTCAACTGTTTTACCACTTGAACTTGCCATCAGACCTCTCATACCAGCTAACTGTTTAATCTGGTTACGACCACCACGGGCTCCAGATACAGACATGATATACAAGCTGTTGTCTTCCTTCAAGCTATCCATTAAAACATTTGTTACTTTTTCAGTAGTCTCATTCCAAATCTTAACTACATTCTCATATCTTTCTTCGTCTGTCATTATACCACGACGATATTTCTTTTCATATTCCATAACCTTAGCATCGGCTTCAGCTATGAGATCTTTTTTCTCTTCAGGAACTTCAATATCACTAACACTAATAGTTATGGCTCCCACTGTAGAGAACTTAAAGCCTGTAGCCTTCATCTTATCCATAACCTCAGCTGTTATTGAATTTCCATACTTTTTAAAGCATTTATAGATTATTTCCTCAAGTGTCTTCATAGTAACAATCTTGTCAATTTCAAGAGAGAATTTATCCTTTTCTCTATCAACAAAGCCTAAATCTTGAGGGATATTTTCATTAAATATAAATCTACCTACTGTACTTTCAACAAGCTTAGATTCTCCATCAACATAACGTCTTACCTTTACTCTTGCATGTAAAGAAACAGCATTGTTAAAGTATGCTAAAAGCATTTCATCATAGTCCTTGAAAATCATTCCTTCGCCAACCTCTGGATGATCTTTTAGCGTCATTGTTAAGTAATAGCTACCAAGAACCATATCCTGTGTAGGTGTTGTAATTGGTCTTCCATCCTTTGGTGCTAGTATATTATTTACTGAAAGCATCAAAAATCTTGATTCTGCTTGTGCCTCTACTGATAAAGGAACGTGAACAGCCATTTGGTCTCCATCGAAGTCAGCATTATATGCAGTACATACAAGTGGATGAAGCTTTATAGCTTTTCCATCAACCAATACTGGTTCAAATGACTGAATACCAAGTCTATGAAGTGTAGGAGCACGGTTAAGCATTACTGTATGGTCTTTTATTATCTCATCTAATACATCCCATACAACTGGATCAATCTTTTCAACCTTTTTCTTAGCACTCTTAATGTTGTGAACTATTCCTTTTTGAACCAATTGTTTCATAACAAAAGGCTTAAATAGCTCAAGGGCCATTTTCTTTGGAAGTCCACATTGATATAATTTAAGCTCAGGACCAACAACGATAACTGAACGTCCAGAATAGTCAACACGCTTACCAAGTAGGTTTTGTCTAAATCTACCTTGCTTACCACTAAGCATATCAGAAAGTGATTTAAGTGGTCTGTTTCCTGGTCCAGTTACTGGTCTTCCTCTTCTACCGTTATTAATCAAAGCATCTACTGCTTCTTGAAGCATTCTTTTTTCATTTCTTACTATGATATCAGGAGCTCCAAGGTCAAGCAATTTTTTCAATCTGTTGTTTCTATTAATTACTCTTCTATATAAATCATTTAAATCAGATGTTGCAAATCTTCCACCATCAAGCTGAACCATTGGTCTCAAATCTGGTGGTATAACTGGAAGAACATCTAATATCATCCACTCTGGTCTATTACCAGAAGTTCTAAATGCTTCTATAACCTCTAGTCTTCTAGTAATTCTTATTTTCTTTTGTCCCTTACTATCCTTTAGCTCTTTTCTTAATTCAAGAGTTTCCTTATCAAGGTCAATCTTCATAAGTAGAGTTTTTATAGCTTCTGCACCCATCTCAGCCTTGAAAGCATTTTTATAATGCTCTCTATATTCTCTGTATTCCATTTCTGTGAGTAGCTGTTTTTCAGATAAGGTTGTATCACCTGGATCAGTAACAACATATTGTGCAAAATAAAGAACCTTTTCTAGAGATCTTGGTGACATGTCAAGCATAAGTCCAAGTCTACTTGGTATACCTTTAAAATACCAAATATGAGAAACTGGAGCAGCGAGCTCTATATGTCCCATTCTTTCTCTTCTTACCTTTGCCTTTGTAACTTCAACTCCACATCTGTCACAAACGACACCTTTATATCTTACTCTTTTATACTTACCACAATGGCATTCCCAATCCTTTTGAGGTCCGAATATTCTTTCACAAAACAAACCGTCCCTTTCAGGCTTTAATGTTCTATAGTTTATGGTTTCAGGCTTTTTAACTTCACCTCTTGACCATTGTCTTATTTTTTCAGGTGATGCCAAGCTAATCCTTATAGATTCAAAATTATTATATTCTATCAAGAAGTTCGCTCCCTTCTTTAAATTAAAGTTTTCATAGAGTGAAAACATACTTTAATGTTTCCACTCTAAAGTTCTTACTTGCTACTTATAATAAAGCTCGTTTAAAAATCGTCCTCGTCAATATCTAAATCAATATTGCTATCATAGCTGTCATCATAATCGTCATCATCTATATCGTCAATATCGTCTATGTCATCAATGTCATCTATATCGTCAATATCGTCTATGTCATCAATGTCATCTATATCATCAATATCGTCTAGGTCTGTAATTGAAAGTCTGCCAATACCATCTGGATCATCCTCGTATCTAATTTCTTCCATACTTTCTTGAAGAACAGAATGGTCATCATCGATACTTTCAAGAATTTCCATTTCACTTTGATCGCTATTGATAATTCTAACATCAAGTGCTAAACTTTGAAGTTCTTTTATAAGAACCTTAAATGATTCTGGAACTCCTGGCTCAGGTATATTTTCACCTTTAACTATAGCCTCATAGGTTTTAACTCTTCCAGTAACGTCATCTGATTTTACAGTAAGGATTTCTTGTAAAGTATGAGCAGCACCATATGCCTCTAATGCCCAAACCTCCATCTCACCAAATCTCTGACCACCGAACTGAGCTTTTCCACCAAGTGGCTGTTGAGTTACCAATGAATAAGGTCCTGTAGAACGAGCATGTATCTTTTCATCAACAAGGTGGTGAAGTTTTAACATGTATATATATCCAACAGTTACATCACCGTTAAAATACTCTCCTGATCTACCATCTCTTAACTTAATTTTACCACTTCTTGGATATCCAGCAAGCTCTAAGGTCTCGAAAATATCTTCCTCTGAAGCACCGTCAAATACTGGTGTTGCTACATGCCAACCAAGCTTCTTAGCAGCAAGTCCTAGATGAACCTCTAAAACCTGACCAATATTCATACGAGAAGGAACCCCTAGTGGGTTTAGAACAACTTGAAGTGGAGTACCATCTGGAAGATATGGCATATCTTCTTCTGGCATGATGTGAGAAATAACACCCTTGTTACCATGACGTCCACACATCTTATCTCCAACATTTATCTTTCTCTTAGTAGCGATATAAACTCTTACAAGTTTGCTAACTCCAGGGCTTAATTCATCACCATTTTCTCTTGTAAATACCTTAACATCTACGACAATTCCTGTTTCACCATGAGGAACCTTAAGAGATGTATCTCTTACTTCTCTTGCTTTCTCTCCGAATATTGCACGAAGTAATCTTTCTTCTGCAGTTAATTCAGTTTCTCCTTTTGGAGTAACCTTACCAACTAATATATCTCCAGAAACAACCTCTGCACCTATTCTGATAATTCCTCTTTCATCAAGGTCTTTAAGGGCATCGTCACCAACGTTCGGTATATCTCTTGTAATCTCTTCTGGGCCAAGCTTAGTATCTCTAGCTTCTGCCTCATATTCCTCAATATGAACTGATGTTAATACATCATCCATAACTAATTTTTCATTTAATAATATAGCATCCTCGTAGTTATAACCTTCCCAAGTCATAAATCCAATAAGAAGATTTTTACCTATAGCTATATCTCCATTTTCAGTTGAAGCACCATCAGCGATGATTTGACCTTTCTTAACTTCGTCTCCTCTGTTAATGATAGGACGCTGATTTAAGCAAGTTCCTTGGTTTGAACGCTTAAACTTCAATAATTGATATTTATCAAGCATTCCATTATCTTTTCTCTTAATGATAATTTCAGATGCTGTAACAGAAACTGCTATACCATCATTCTTAGCTATAATAACAGCTCCTGAATCCTTAGCAACCTTATACTCCATACCAGTACCAATAATTGGTGCTTCAGTAATAAGTAAAGGAACTGCTTGCTTCTGCATGTTAGAACCCATTAGAGCACGGCTGGCGTCGTCGTTTTCAAGGAATGGTATCATTGATGTTCCAACAGAAATAACTTGTTTAGGAGAAACGTCCATGTAATTAACCATCTCCTTAGGAACTATCTCTGGTGCACCATTAGCTCCTCTAACAACAACTCGGTTATGTATAAATCTACCGTTTTCGTCTAAAGGTTCATTTGCTTGAGCTATAATCATTTGGTCTTCTACATCTGCTGTTAAATAATCTATTTCATGAGTAACAATGCCTGTTTCCTTATCAACTCTTCTATAAGGTGACTCTAAGAAACCATACTCATTAATACGAGCATATGTAGCAAGTGAAGTGATAAGTCCGATGTTTGGACCTTCAGGTGTCTCTATTGGACACATTCTACCATAATGTGAATGATGAACGTCACGAACATCAAAGCTTGCTCTATCTCTTGACAAACCACCTGGTCCCAAAGCAGACATTCTTCTCTTATTAGTAAGCTCTGCTAATGGATTTGTTTGGTCCATAAATTGTGAAAGCTGAGAGCTTCCAAAGAATTCTTTTATTGCTGCTGATACAGGTCTAATGTTGATTAAAACCTGTGGAGTAACTGCATCAACATCTTGAATAGTCATTCTTTCTTTAACTACTCTTTCCATTCTAGATAAGCCAACTCTAACTTGATTTTGTAATAGCTCACCTACTGAACGTAATCTTCTGTTTCCTAGATGATCTATATCATCTATTTTACCTATTGATTTGAATAGGTTGAATTGATAATTAACTGATGCTATCATGTCGTCAATTATTATGTGTTTTGGACTTAAATGCTTAATATTTTCAACAATAGCCTTCTCAATATCAGCTTTATTATCATTTTCTTCTAATATTTTTTTCATCACCGGATAGTAAACTTTTTCTTTCAATCCGAGACTCTCAAAATCTATATCTAAATTAAATACACCTGTTTCAACAAAATTATTGCTTACAACTCTAACTACTTTTTCATCATGATTATAGATATCGATTGAATTAATTCCAGCAGCCTCTAGCTTGTCAATAAGCTCTTTAGTTAGTATTTCGTCAGCATTAACAAGAACTTCTCCAGTTTCTTTGTCAATTATTTCTGTAGCTGCTTTTCTACCTTCAACTCTATCTCTTAGAGATAATTTCTTATTAAACTTGTATCTTCCTACTTTTGCTAAGTCATATCTCTTTTGATCAAAAAATAGAGAATTGATTAAAGATGATGCACTATCATAAGTTGGAGGCTCACCTGGTCTTAATCTCTTATAGATTTCAATCAATGCCTCTTCACTATTTGTAGTAGTATCCTTCTCTAATGTTTTAAGTAATTGCTCTGACTCACCTATAACCTCAATTATTTGAGAGTTAGTTTGTAAGCCCATAGCTCTAAGTAATACTGTTATAGGAAGCTTTCTTGTTCTATCTACTCTAACCGATACTATATCATTAGAATCAGTTTCGTATTCTAACCAAGCTCCTCTGTTTGGGATAAGTGTAGAAGAATATAATTCCTTACCAATTTTATCCCTTTCCATTTGATAATAAACACCTGGAGAACGTACTAATTGGCTTACAATTACACGCTCTGCTCCATTTATGATGAATGTTCCTCTCTCAGTCATTAGAGGGAAATCACCCATAAATGCTTCTTGTTCTTTGATTTCACCTGTCTCTTTGTTGATTAGTCTTACTTTGATTTTTAATGGTACTGAATATGTTGCGTCTCTTTCTTTGCACTCGAGTTGATTTAACTTAGGTTCATCATCCAAAGAATGATCCACAAATTCAAGAATGAGATTTCCGGTATAATCCTCAATTGGGGATATATCGTCAAAAACTTCCTTTAAGCCTTCCTTAATAAACCAGTCATATGAAGCTTTTTGGACTTCAATTAAATCTGGTAATTCTAAAGCTTCTTCAATTCTAGAGTAACTCATCCTTACTCTGTTACCTATTTTCACAGGATGCGGCATTTTTTCACCCCTTAATCTTAGTGATAATTTTTATATGTTTATTTTTTCAATAAACATTGCATACAATTTTTGTGCCAACATTTTATAATTGCACATTGTATTCTATCATAACATTTTAATTTTTTTTTGTCAATATTTTTTTTGAAGTATCTTATGACAATATTTTACTATTTTTTATAAAAATAACAAAGCCTCGTAAATAAATTACGAGACTTTGTCATATTTATATTGTTAATTATTTTATTTCTACTGTTGCGCCTTCTGCTTCTAAAGCTGCTTTCATCTTATCAGCTTCTTCTTTAGATACGCCAGTCTTAACTGTTTGAGGAGCTCCATCTACCATGTCTTTAGCTTCTTTTAATCCTAAACCAGTTAATTCTCTAACTACTTTAATAACTTTTATCTTTCCAGCTCCTGCGTTTGCTAATATAACGTCAAACTCAGTTTTCTCTTCAGCTACTGGGCCTGCAGCTACTGCTGGACCTGCAACTGCTACTGGAGCTGCTGCTGATACTCCGAATTCTTCTTCTATTGCTTTTACTAATTCATTTAATTCTAAAACTGTTAACTTTTTAATTTCTTCTACAAAATTAAGTATTTTTTCACTTGCCATTTTATATAATCTTCCTTTCTTATTTTTTGATTTCGATTTTTATTTTTATTTACTTAACTACTTATTCAGTAGCTCCACCTTGTTTCTCACTTACTTGACTTAACATATAAGCAAGGTTCTTAATGTTAGCTTGTAATACTCCAGCTAATTGACCTAACAATACATCTCTTGATGGTATTTCAGCTAAAGCCTTAACAGCGTTAACATCTAAAATTTTTCCTTCAGCATAACCTGCTTTTATTTTAAGCTTATCATTTGTTTTAGCGAATTCATTTGTTATTTTCGCACCTGCTACTATATCATCATAGCTTATTGCTATAGCGCTTGGTCCGTTTAAATGTTCGTCTAATCCATTTATTCCTAACTCGTTAAATGCAAATCTCATAAGAGTGTTCTTATAAACTTTACACTCAACTCCAGCTGCTCTATATCTGTTTCTTAATTCATTAACATTTTCAACTGTTAATCCTCTATAATCAACAAGTACTACAGATTGTGCTTTAGCAAGCTTTTCTCTTATCTCATTAACGACCTGCTTTTTTTGCTCTAATACTTTTTGGTTCATCCAGTTACACCTCCTTAGATTATCTTTGAGTCCACAAATAAAAATCTCCTCGCAGACGAAGAGAATTTTAGTAATTATTATTTCTTCCTCGGCTGGATAATGAATTAAAATTCACAGTTTAAATTCCTTATGGAATTCCGGCTTTCTGCGGTAGATATTTAGTTGCTTTTTTATATTAATACGAATCTATTATATTCATATTTTATAGTTCAATTTATTTCGATATAGACTTAAGAATTATATTAATTCATCAACTTAGATGTATTTAATTTAACTCCAGGTCCCATAGTGCTTGTTAATGAAACGCTCTTTAAGTAGTTACCCTTAGCTGATGCTGGTTTCGCCTTAACAATTGCATCTACTATAGTTGATATATTATCAACTAATTTTTGTGTACCGAAAGATTTTTTACCCACTGGAACGTGAATAATAGCAGTCTTGTCAAGTCTGTACTCAACCTTACCAGCTTTGATTTCTTCGATAGCTTTTGCTAAATCAAATGTTACAGTTCCTGATTTAGGGTTTGGCATTATTCCCTTAGGTCCTAATACTCTACCAAGCTTTCCTACAACACCCATCATATCTGGAGTTGCTATAACTACGTCAAAATCAAACCAGTTTTCTTTTTGAATTTTATCTGCTAATTCATTTTCACCAACGTACTCAGCACCTGCTTCTAAAGCTTCTTTAGCCTTATCTCCTTTAGCAAATACTAAAACACGTACTGATTTACCAGTTCCGTGAGGAAGAACTACAGCTCCTCTTACTTGTTGGTCTGCGTGTCTTGGATCTACTCCTAATTTTACATGAAGCTCAATAGTTTCATCAAAATTAGCTTTTGCTGTATTTAATACTACATCTACAGCTTCTGTTAAATCGTGTAATTTTTGTTTGTCAAAACTTTTTATACTGTCTTGATATTTTTTTCCTCTTTTTGGCATCTTTTTTACCTCCTTCGTGGTCAAACGGCAATTGCCTCCCACTGATTTGCCTAAACAGAATAATGTAATAATTTAATTATTCTTCAACTGTTACTCCCATACTTCTTGCTGTTCCAGCGATCATGCTCATAGCTGCTTCAACTGTGTTAGCATTTAAGTCTGGCATTTTTAATCTTGCAATTTCTTCTAATTTTTGTTTTGAAAGCTTTCCAACTTTCTTTTTGTTTGGTTGACCTGAACCGCTTTCTATACCAATAGCCTTTTTAATTAAAACTGCTGCTGGTGGAGTTTTTGTAATAAATGTAAATGATCTATCTTGATATACTGTCAATACGATAGGAATAATCATACCTGCTTGATCAGCTGTCTTAGCATTAAATTCTTTACAAAAGCCCATTATATTTACGCCGTGAGGTCCTAAAGCTGTTCCTACTGGTGGAGCTGGAGTTGCTTTTCCCGCTGGAATTTGAAGCTTTACTAAAGCCATTACTTTTTTTGCCATTATACTACACCTCCTTATTTCTGTGTGTATATCATATTACAAAATTAATTGTAATAAATACAATATATTGATAAAGTATTACACTCTTTCAATCTGTTCATAATCCAGTTCGACTAATGTTTCTCTGCCGAACATTGATACATAAACCTTAATTTTCCTCTTCTCATTGTTTATGCTATCTACTGTGCCTATAAAATTCTCAAAAGGTCCGTCAATTACAGTAACTGTTTCACCTATTTCTAATTCTATATCAGGAAGTTTTTCAATAACTCCCAATGCCTTAACCTCTTCATCACTAAGTGGAACCGGTTTAGACCCAGGTCCAACAAAACCTGTTACACCTCTTGTGTTTCGCACAAGATACCATGATTCATCTGTCATTATCATTTTAACAATAACATATCCAGGGAAAATTTTTCTTTCCTTAATCTTTTTCTTTCCATTTCTTGTCTCTTCATACTCTTCAGAAGGAACTATAACTTCAAAGATAATGTCCTGCATTTCCCTGTTTTCAACTAATTTTTCAATATTAGCTTTCACCTTGTTCTCATGCCCTGAATATGTATGAACGACATACCATCTTGGTCCTTGGGATTTTTGCTTCATTGACAATACTCCTTCTTAGTAATAACTAACTTACTATTAAACTTATTGCTTTTTGGAAAGCAAAGTCTAGACCCCATATAACAACTGTCATAAGAGCACTGATCACAAATACAACAATTGTATAGTTAGTTAATTCTTTTCTTGTTGGCCAATTAACTTTCTTTAACTCTGATCTAACACCTTTAAAATAATTCTTTATCTTAGTCATAGCTGAAACTTTAGTTTCATTATCTCTACTTGACATTCCATACACCTCTTATACTTTATTTTGTTTCTTTATGCAAAGTATGTTTTCTGCAAAACTTACAATATTTCTGCATTTCTATTCTTTCAGGATTTGTCTTCTTATTCTTATTAGTGTCATAATTTCTTTGTTTACAATCTGTGCACGCTAGTTTAACCTTAACTCTCACTGTTACACCTCCAGTTTCTAAATAATTACCCTATATAAGCTATCACAATTTTGTTTTTATGTCAATAATTATTTTTAATAATTATATCAATTAAAAGGTTAAGAAGAAAAATTACTTCTTAACCTTTTGAATTTACAAGGTTTTAAATTTATTTCTTTGGTAAATTTTATTTTAAGTTGTTTATTTTAATATCTTAGAAACAACTCCAGAACCTACTGTTCTTCCGCCTTCTCTGATAGCGAATCTTAATCCCTCATCCATTGCTATTGGAGTGATTAAATCAACTTCAAATGTTGCGTTGTCTCCA
>JBPOHM010000124.1:0-3619 GCA_052035585.1 Bacillota bacterium | reverse complement strand
AAAAATTAGAAATGACTGAGTATGAAAATAAACGACTAGATACATTATCAAAAGGAAATCAACAAAAGATACAGCTTATTGCAACCTTGACTTGCAATCCTGATATAGTTATATTAGATGAACCATTCTCAGGACTTGACCCAGTTAATGCAATGTTACTAAAAGATACGGTAAAGGAACTTATAGCAAATGGCAAAATAGTTATATTCTCAAGTCATCAAATGAATTATGTAGAAGAGTTCTGTAATGATATAGCAATTTTAAACAAAGGAAAGATTGTTAAGGCTGGAGAAATAGCTAAAATTAAAAAATCATATAACAGAAATAAAATTGTACTTGATTGTGCTAATTTTGATAAAGTTAAGGCATTTTTAGACGAAAGAATGCAAGATATAGTACAAAATACACGTGTAGATAAGACAGGTCTACTTGTTGAGCTAAAGAATGCAGATTTGAAAAATAGGCTTATGAGTTCACTTGCAGATGAGAATTTTGATATTGACAAGTTTTATGTATATGAACCATCACTTAATGATATTTTCGTTGAGTATACAGAGGACTAGGAAAGGAGAATAACATGAAACAATTACGTACTGTATTTAAATTTGAATTATTAAATTTCTTTAGAAATAAGATATTTGTTGGGATAACTCTAGCACTTGTTATAATTATCATGGGAATATTGTCGTTTCCAAGAATAAAAGATATGATTGATAATAAAGGAACAGGTAGTGGTGATGTTGTTGTAGATAATCCATCAAACAATCCATCTAGCAATCCATCTGATGCTAAGGAAGTTATAGCATTACAAGATAATTCTGGAGCTAATCCAGAGGATACTCTGAGATTTTTTGAAAATTCTATGCAAAACTATAAGTTTATATTAGTAGATAAGAGCTTAGAGGATATAAAGGCTTCTATTGAAAATAATGATTTTAGAAAGGCTATAATTATAGAAGCTCCATTAAAATATAAATATATAGCAGATTATATCAGCATGAATGACTATACTGAATATACAATAACTGAATTAATCCAAGAAAAATATAAATTTGATCAAATGGCTAAGCTTGGAATCGAGCAATCAGATGCATTAAATATTTTAACAGCTGTAGCGCAATCTGAAGTAATTACCATTGGAAAGGTTCAAATGGATAACTTCTGGTACACTTATATTATAATATTCTTATTATATATGGCAATAATGTTATATGGACAAATGGTAGCTACAAGCGTTGCAACAGAGAAGAGTACAAGAGCTATGGAGATGCTTATTACCTCTGCCAAACCTATAAATCTAATATTTGGTAAAGTGTTTGGTTCTGGACTTGCTGGATTAACTCAAATGGCTGCAGTGCTTGGAACAAGTGTATTATTCTACAATTTAAATCAAGAATATTGGGGAGATAACTTTGTAGTATCTGGTATGTTCAATATTAAGATTGATGTTCTAATATATTCACTAGTATTCTTTATACTTGGATACTTCCTATATTCATTTATATTTGGTGCATTAGGTTCACTTGCTACACGTACAGAGGATATAAATGTGTCAATAATGCCAGTTACTATGACCTTTGTTATAGCATTTATGATAGTAATGTTCTCAATGTCAAGTGGAAATATAGATAGTACACTTATGAAAATAGTATCTTATATACCGTTTACTTCACCAATGGCAATGCTAGCACGTATAACAATGGGAGAAGTGAAAACAATAAGTGTAATAATTTCAATGGTGATACTAGTACTTTCAACAATAGGTATTGGTTATATATCAGCTAAAATTTATCAAATAGGAGTTCTATTATACGGAAAAACTATTAAGATAACAGAATTACTTAAGTTAAGAAAACAAAATATATAAAATCCTACCCAAAGATTTAAAAAATAAAATTAACAAAAAACATTAAAAGTTCACAATTGTGAACTTTTAATGTTTTTCCAGAAGAACTTTGTTTTTTAAAAACGAAGTTCTTTTTTATGCCTGTCTAGTAATAATAATTTTAGTTCCAGCCTCTAAGTCTTGATTTAAGTCTAGATTGTTAAGCTTCTTCAAATAATCTATTGATACATTGTAATTCTTAGCTATATCCCAAATGCTTTCATTAGGCTGAACTACTCTAAATACTAAGCTTGGTGTGTTCTTTCTATTCAACTTTTCGCCAATAACTATATCATTTATAACAAATACTTTTTTATCATCCTTTATACTTGACTTGCTAACTAGCTTAGCTTCAACTAATATAGTATTTATGCCTTTTCTATATGCACCTAAATCCTCTATGCTTATCTTAACATCAACATCTGAAATGTTGTCGTAGTTTAGTAAATCAATACTTGTAGCAAATGGTACTGATGCTGATATGCTATCCACCTTGTTATTATCACCATTTAAGAAAATTACATTTAAATCTACAAACCCATCAATAACTACTTTATCTTCGTAAATATTCTTTTCTGATATTTTAGGAGTAGCTTCATAATAGTAAATTTCTTTAATAGTTGCTGAATCCACGTCGATACTTTTTTCAAAATCCTCTTTTGTTTCTACAAAATCTATAATTGATGATAATGATATGTTGCTACTTTCTATTTCTATTTCATTAGTTGTTGAATAAGCATCAGTTATTACATTTTTATTAAACTTATTGTAAAGCTCAGCAGTAACAAGCATTTCTATATCAAAGTTTAATATCTTTCTTTCATCATTATCATCCTTTGAAACTACACAATCAATGTTTAAAATACTAGCATTAATATTTTTCATCATTGAATCATCTGCATTTTTAACTTCCATATAATGAGTGAAAGGAAATTCCTTTGTAATAAAGTTTAAGGTTGCAAAGCTGTTGTTTTCTGTATAAAGAACACCTATCTCACAAATTCCTTCTATTAGTATTCTTTCGTTCATAATATCAACTTCAGTAATTTTACAGTTTGAGTCAATTTTTAATACATTTTGAATCTCATTCATATTTGGTTCAATTACGATATTTTCGCTAATAGGGATTTGTGTTTCTTGCTTGCTTACCATATCTGTATAGCTTACAGTGTTAGCTTTAGTTTGAACACTTTCATCCTCACCAAAGTCTGATATGTATTCAATGCTTCGTTTATCAATAGCTTCTAAATCAATATTTATAACAGCTTTGAGTAGAGCCTTTTTATCAGATATAATTTTTGAGTCAATATAATCTATGCTAGCTGTTATATTTGCAGTCATACCTTCAGTAACACCAGCCATTGGTATTTCTTCCATAAAGTCTATTTTTCCATTGACAGCCTGAGTTGCACTATTTTCATCATTGCCACGATAAATAAAATTGTAATTCAACTGTCCTTGAACAGCTACTTTATCATTTTGAGTAGAAGCTTTGTTTATTTTTGCCTTTCCAGAGGTGTATATAATTTTTTCAATACCTGCTAGGCTTTCAGGTATGTAAACATCCCCCTCAACTATTAAATCTGTTATGCTTTTTCCTACAAGCTCATTTACTATAAATGCATCATTGCCATTTTCAAACAAATTAGAATCCCCCTTTATATACAATATAAAAAAATGTATGTTTGTACAAATGCACTATATATTTGCGAACACACTCGTTTGTTTAAGTAT
>JBPOHM010000225.1:0-3192 GCA_052035585.1 Bacillota bacterium | reverse complement strand
ATCGCTTCTTTATTAAATTCTTTCTTTGACTTTGCCATTTATTTACCCTCTCTTGCTAGCAATTCTTCAACAAAACTCATATAATCTAAAACAGCTGAATTTTTTGGTGCATAATAATATAAGTTTTCTTGTTTTGTCTGAGCTTCTTGTATAGCAATACTAGTTCTTATATGTGTATTAAAAACTGTGGTTTTTAACTCCTTAGCTACCATTTCAGTAGTGCCTTTTATTTCTGAGCTTAGTATTGCTCTATTGTTATATCTAGTAAGCAATATACCCTCAATTACTATATTAGGATTGCAGTACTTCCTTACTCTATCTATTGTTTCATAAAGCTGTGTTATACCTTGCAAACTAAATATATCTGCTATCATTGGTATTATTATTTTATCTGAAACTGTAAAGGCATTAATTGTTAAAATATTTAAAGATGGTGGAGTATCAATTATTATATAATCATACTTGTTTTGTACATTTAACAATGCTTCCTTTAATAAGAACTCTCTTCCAGTATGTGTAAACTCCAAGTCAACACCACTTAATAAAATGTTTGAAGGAATTATATCAATAAGCTTAGTATGTTGTATTGCTTCTTCAGCACTACAATCATTTTTCAAAACTTCATATATTGTTGGGCTTTCTTCAGTTTCTGCTTCAACGCTAAAGCTTAAATTTCCTTGAGGATCAAGGTCTATTATTAAAACTCTATATCCCTTGTATTTAAGACCTAAGCTTAAAGCATATGTAGTTGTAGTTTTACCTACACCACCCTTTTGATTAGTTACACATATTGTTTTTGCCATATCTGTATACTTCCCTCTTTATGTAATAATATAATTACTAATATAAGCTATATAACCTTATTTCCCTTTGCAAATGATTTAACTGTTAATTCTCCGGTAGTGCTATCAAAAAAAATAGTTCTTCCATAGTTTAATCCTACATCTTCTGCAATTAATCTAATTTTTAATCTTTGCAATGTGCTTTTTACAGCTAAAATGTTTCTTTCACCAATATTTCCTATTGTGCTATTCTTATCATCACTAAGCTCAAACATTTTTGCTCCACCTGCAATTTTAGCAGTCATGCGCACCCTTACACAACCTTTTTTCTCCATTTGCTTTATCATTTCCTCAATTCCTGTATCTGCATATTTAAATACATTTTTTGTATCTGATGGATTTGGATTTTGCGGTAACATTATATGTACTAATCCGCAAGTTTGACTAATCTTATCAATTATACAAATACCAACGCAAGAACCAAGAGCATACGTTGCAACTACATCAGGCGCTGAGACAATTTTCATATCTGATATTCCTACGTTAACTGTGTTTTTCATATTTCAATGCCTAACCCTCGCAATAATTTATTCAGTGATTCCACACTTGGTACCATTAATATATGGCTGTTTACTGTTTCTCTATCTGTAAAAAATTTCTCTTCAATAAACACTATTTTATCAGAAACATTTGCGTACTCTATAGCAGGTACTGTTAAAATAGCTCCTGACATGTCTATTGTTAATGCTGGTACTGATATATCTATTGTCATGCCTGTTAAACCTGCAATCGAATTAATATATGAAGCTATCATTATATTTCCTATTTCTGACAAAGCAGAAAGCTCCATTTCACCTATATCTTCAAAATTTTCGATATTTGTTCCTAAAAGAGAATTTACAACTAAGCATACAAAATCTCTTTTTAGTAAAAACATTACCATTCCTTCTAAGTCTGCAGACATTCTTATTAATATACCAAGAACAACATTTTCAGGTCCTCCCATTAGTTCAATAGCCTCATTGATTTCTAATAGCTTTACCTCTGGAACTGCCATATCAACCTTTTTTGCTAACATCTGTGACAATGATGTTGCTGCATTACCAGCACCAATATTTCCTATTTCTCTTAATACGTCAATGTGAATATCATTAATCTGATCAAAATTTTTAATGCCACTCATTACTTTGCCTCCAAATCCATATCTGATGGTAATAATGGAGAAATTTGAATATCATTACCATCATTATAAAGTTTACTATATGATAAATCTTCTCTTACCACTAACTTAAGCCAACCTATTGCTATACGTGTATTCCCATAAATAATTCCACTACATACTATTTTATGATCTGATATTTTCTTATTATCATTATCAAGCTCTAGTATAGAAGTTTTCAATTCATTAATTGATCTGCTAATCTCTGATTTTTTTATAACTAAGAGTTTATACAATCTTTCATTTTCAGGGCTTTTCTTAATAAATGGCGTTACATAATTTATCTTTTCATTAATATCAGAAACTTCCTTTTCCTTTGCTTTTATTTCAGCTGTTACTTTTTTAATTATGTTTTGATTTTTCTGATTATTATGAAGTTCCATATACTTCTCTAAATTAATTTCAAGCTTAGTTTGTATATTATTTTTAGTTCCAATAGTCTTTGCTCTTATAGACTCACACGCAACACATTCTCCGCCGATTATAATACCGCGAGTTCCTTTTAAAACAATATTTTCACCAGCAAACACATGACAATTTATTATAGCATCAGAAAATACATTCTTTCCAGCATGAATCTTAGCATTTTCGAGGTATTTACTTGTTATAGAGCCACCCGCTTTAAGAGTTCCAACATCTCTACCGTTCATTCCATTACTTATCGTAATATCCTTACCAGCCTCTAGTATTGCACCTTCAACCATTCCTCTAACAACTATATCCTCTTTAGCTTTTACTGTAAAACCAGCTCTTACATCACCTTGAACTACTACAGTACCAGCAAAATCAATATTTCCAGTTGTATGATCAACATTTTTTACTGTATGCACTGTACTTATATCAATATTTTTTGAATTTACATATATAGCACCAGCAGTTGCAGCAAAAAGCTTTAAATTGTCAGGAGATCTATAGGTATTTTTTCCATTAGGTAATTCTAGTGATTTTCCAGGTTTGTGAGGAATTTGGTTGCCATAAATATCAATACCATCCTTACCCTCAGTTTCTGGTATTAATGTACATAATAGTCCGTCCTTTTCTACAGATAGTATATTATTGATATTTTTAAAATCTACTGTTCCGTCTTCCTTTTCTTTAAACTCAATAGTGTTATCAGTTTTGAAATGATATTCCAGTCTAGCATCTTTTCCATTAACAACCTGTACACCTTCAGCTACTACTAGTTCTTTA
>JBPOHM010000264.1:0-2024 GCA_052035585.1 Bacillota bacterium | reverse complement strand
GTAGCGAAGGAAGCTATGTCTATTTTCGAAAACCATCGCGAGGTGACAGAATATAGCGCTCAATATCTACTTACAGAGCAATATATAGCTTCTAATACATTAGATGAAATTTTTGAGCAATTTAAATTTGTTGAACAGTTTAATTAAATATTGTAACTATAAAAATAAGGAGCGAAATGTATCGCTCCTGTTTTATGTGAAAATTTAAGATCTCCACTATTATTGTATTGATTTTTTATTCATAACATAATCTAAACCATCTACTTGAACACCATTAATTCTTACTTCAAAATGTAAGTGTGGTCCTGTAGACATACCTGTACTACCACTTTTTGATATTACTTGTCCTCTTTTAACTTTATCTCCAACCTTAACTAGCAATTTACTATTATGTGCATAAAGAGTTGCAATTTTTCCACCATGATCTATTACTATATAGTATCCATATTGACTATGCCATCCAGATATAATAACTGTTCCATCATTGGCTGCATATACCTCAGTTCCGGTTGGACAGCGTATATCAGTTCCTTTATGATGAGAAGCATATCCGTATATAGGATGTATTCTATTTCCAAAGTATGATGTTATGAATGTATACTCTAAAGGAAGAGGATAATGCAATTCTCCACCAACATACTTTTCTTCATTCAATAATAACTGTAATTCTTTATCTAGCTTATCACTTGCCATTGATATCTCAGCATTAAACTTTTCAATTTCTTTTTTATCATTATTCAGTTCCGCTATACGAACCTCTTTTTCCTTTCGTTTAGCAAGAACCTCTTCTTTTTTTAATTCTAGCTCTATCATTTTAGCTTCTAGCTGTTTTTTATTATCTTCCTGTGTAGCCTTAATTATTTCTAAGTTCTCTTTAGCTTCTCTTATTTCTGAAATTAAAGTTACATCTTCCTTTACTATAAGCTGAATTACATCAATACGAGTAAGAGCATCAATTATATTTTCAGCGCTAAGTATTATCTCTAAGTAACCTACCTCACCTCTTTTATATGAGGCTCTAAGTCTTTGCTCAAGTAGAGTATTATTTTCGTCTATACTTTTTTCCTTTTCAGATATTGCTTGTGCAGTATTAGCAATATTCTCTTCTAATTCTTGAATTTCAAGCTCAATTGTTTCTACCTGTAAATCTAAATTAGCTGCTTCAAGATCTAATTTTTTAATTTCTCTTAAAGTAGCATCAGTTTCTTTATTAATTGATTTTAGTTCAGCATCATTCTTAGCTTTTTGAGCTTTTAGCTCTTCAAGTTGTTTTTCTATTTCAGCTTTACTAGCTTTACTATTAGCATTGATATTAGCAGGTATAAATAAGGCTAAAACTAATATAAATACAATTATTAAATTTAGAAGTTTTTTCATATTATTTTCTCCTTACGCATTTAAGAATTTTTTCAAGGAAATCAGACTTCCAAGAGTTCCTATTCCAACACCTATAGTTACAAATATAATAGCTATATCCTTAATAATTAAATTTAATTTAATCATATATCCAGAAAATCCAGCTAGCATTGATAAGTATCCTGTTAAGTAATTTAGTAGGTTATTATAGCTAAATGCTATTATCAAAATTGCTATCACAGAACCAATTATACCTAGCATCATGCCCTCTATTATAAATGGTCCTCTTACGTATCCATTACTTGCGCCAATATATTGCATTAATTCTATTTCTTTTCTTCTAAATACTACTGTCATTTTTATTGTATTAGATATTATAAATATACTGATAAGTATCAATATACCTATTATTACAACTCCAATTTTCCTAAGTGTATTAGATATAGTAACCAAGCTTTTTGCTGCCTCAGCGTAATATCTTATATTTTCTATATATACGCTTTTATTTATCTCTTGAATTACATAGCTTGAAAATTCTACATCTTCTACTTGAACAATAAAAGAATTTGGCAGTGGGTTATTTCTTAAGCTATCTAAAAGATATGCATTGTCTCCCCATTGAATTTTTAATTCCTCAAAGGCTTGCTCCTTTGGCTTATATAATACCG
>JBPOHM010000003.1:0-2448 GCA_052035585.1 Bacillota bacterium | reverse complement strand
GCTTCAAGCTGTTCTAATGCCGATTTTACTGCTTCATCTACTGTAGGTTTTTCAACAATAATATCTTTCATAATATACATGCTCATGCACCTATTTTATAGAAACCCATAATTAATGCATGGGCTCGGCGCATTATCCTTTCATTATTTTTAATTATATTAATATTCTTTATTGATATTATATTTTTATGAAATTCTAATTTTCAACTTTTGATTTTTTTACATTTAAAACAATCCATTGTTGTACTAATTGGAATATGTTTCCGATTACCCAATATAATGCAAGTCCAGATGGGAATCTAATTGACATAAAGAATATCATTATTGGCATCATTATATTCATCATGTTTTGAGTAGCCTTTTGCTGCTCATCAATTGCTGCTGGTTGAGCTGCTACCGACATTTTCGATGTCAAATATGTTGTATATGCTGATATACCTGCAAGTATTGGTAAAGCTAATCCAATAAATGGTATATTTACTCCCATACCTAATCCATTAACAAGTCCATTTGCAAGAGTACTTCCCTCTGAAAATGCTAAGTCCTTAATCCATAAAAAGCTTTTATTTATTATATCATATGCAGCTTGGTCTCCACCAAAAATATATTTAACAGGATTTTGAATAACATTGAAAAATGTTATAATTAAAGGTAATTGTATAAGTAATGGCAAACAACCTGACATAGGATTGTAGTTTGCTTCTTTATATAATTCCATTTGCTTTCTTTGTAATGTTTGAGGATCTTTACCATACTTTTCTTGTAATTCTTTAACCTTTGGTGCAAGCTCCTGCATTCTTTTCATAGACTTTGTTTGCTTTAAAGTCAACGGTAATAGTAAAAATTTAATAAATAATGTTATTAAAATCAACGATATTGAATATGCAGATAGATACTTTGTATCTATAGGCAAAACTATATTATAAATTAATTTCATTAGCCATCCTGTAGGAATTGCTATAAAATCTAAAATCATCTGTACCTCCAATTATTTTAATGGGTCATAACCACCTTTATTATAAGGGTGGCACCTTAATATTCTCTTAATACCTAAATATGATCCTTTTATTAATCCATATTTTTGTAATGCTTCAACAAAGTACTGTGAACAGGTTGGATAAAATCTACAGGTTGGAACAATCTTAATAGGAGATAATTTTTGATATATCCTTATTAAGCCAATCAGTATTACAGAAGGTATTGATATTAATACCTTAAGCATCTTTTTTAATTTTGATAAAATTTTAATCACTCATTTCAAATAGGTTTTATTTAAACATGTAATTTGCTTCTTTTTAAAACCTTAATAAACGACCTTTCTAAACTCTTATAATCAGCATCAATGGCATTTATTCTTGCCATAAAAACAATATCATAACCAGTCTTTATCTTGTCCTCATTTAATCTAACTATTTCTTTTAGTCTTCTTCTTATCCTATTTCTATCTACGGCATTTTTTATTTTTTTTGCAGAAGTAAATCCGTATCTATTCTTATTATCATTATTCTTTTTTATAAAAATAACTAAATTATAATCTGAAAAAGAAATATTACAATTATATACAGCCTTATACTCTGAATTTTTTTTTATTATTATCATATTAATTTTATTTTTCCTTCTTTAAGCAATATTTTCATACATAAACATGCCCATGCAGCAAATCAAATATTATAATTTTCCTTAAAAGAATTTGCTTGCAACATGGGCTTAATGTATAATTTTATAGCTTAAATTACTATGCTGACAATACTTTTCTTCCCTTAGCTCTTCTGCTCTTTAATACTTTTCTTCCGTTTCTTGTACTCATTCTTTTTCTGAAGCCATGTTCCTTACTTCTTTGTTTTCTTTTTGGTTGATAAGTTCTTTTCATTTAAAAACACCTCCTTATTTATGACAGAAATTTATAGCTAATACTTATCTTAAACATTAAAATATTAACTGTAAAATTCATAATTTTCAACTAACACAAACATGCAATAAATTGTATATTTATTGCTTTCAATAAACTAAAATTTATTGGTTACTAAAATTAAATAATTAGCTTAAAATAAAATTGCACGAAAATATTATATAAACTAATTACAATAATGTCAACATAATATATTTTAATTTTATTAAAAACAGCTAAATTAATCCTTACTATTCCTAATAAAACTCTGGAAATTTATTATATTAATAATTATTGCCAAAAATTATTAATATATAAGAAATTCTCCAAAAAAAATAATATATGTAATACATTTTTACATAGTTTTTTATATTATGTGTAACTCTTGTAATATACTATACTTTTTTAAATATTGCAATTATTTTTTAATAATTCTAATAAATAATTGAAATTTTTTTAAAAAAGTGTTAATATTAATATATTAATTTTTTGTATTAATTTTTTTGAACAGTTTATACACAAATTTTCAAAATAATATTAGTTTGTTGATAAGTGTGTTTA
>JBPOHM010000119.1:0-6001 GCA_052035585.1 Bacillota bacterium | reverse complement strand
ACCTAATGATTTAGCTAATTTATCATTTACAAATACTATCTCTGGTGAGCTAACTGGTGTTGTATTAAGACTTGTGTAAAATATCTCTGGTAGCTGTGCATAGCTATTATCCAAATTCCATCCTGTTTTTAAATTTTTATCTATCAATTAAGTTCTCCTTTACAGTTTTTATATATGAATATTTTTTACCTATATATAAAAACTATTCGTAAATTAAACCATCAATCCTTTAATAGATGCTCTAGATTGTACAATTTAATTTTATAATAAAAGGTTGTTCTATTTAAATTTAAAAGTTTCGCAGCATTAGACCTATTTCCTTTAGCTGCTTTTATAGCTTCTGTAAGCATTTTAATCTCTAAGCTTTTAATGGCATCGTTGAAATCACAGCCTGTGAAGCTGTCTTCAGATTTATCTATTTGAATAAATTTTGCATCATCAATAATATAGCTAGGGATATCTTCTTTTCTAATTATTCCATCATTTGATAAAACAACAATTCTTTGAACTACATTTCTAAGCTCTCTTATGTTTCCTGCCCAATGATAGGATTCAAAGATTTTATAAATATCCTCATCAAAGCTATTTATAATTATATTTTCTTTTTCTGAAAACTCCTTAATAAAATACTTTGTAAGCTCCTTTATATCCTCCTTACGTTCTCTAAGAGGTGGTAAATCTATACTTACAACAGCCAATCTATAGAATAGGTCACTTCTAAACTTGTCCTTTTCTATGGCACTTTTAATATCCATATTAGTTGCTGCAATTATTCTAACATCAGTTTCTATGGTCTTATCGCTTCCCAATCGACTGATAATCCCATCTTGTAAAACTCTTAAAAGCTTACTTTGCATTTTGTATGGCATTTCAGTTACTTCATCAAGGAATAGTGTTCCGTTATTAGCAAGCTCAAACTTACCAATCTTACCACCCTTTTTAGCTCCGGTAAAGGCACCTTCCTCATAACCAAATAGCTCGCTTTCTAAAAGATCCTCTGGTATAGCACTACAATTTACTGCTATAAATTTACCCTTTCTACCACTAGCATTATGTATAGAGGTAGCAAATACATCCTTACCAGTACCACTTTCTCCAGTAATCATAACATTTGCATTACTTGAAGCTACTCTTTGAGATAAGGTTATAGCCTCTATAACCTTTTTATTCTTGCTAATTATTCCAGAAAAGCTGTATTGCTTTGCTATTTGTTCCTTATATCTATCCTCATAATATTTCGATCTTTTTTCTTCCTTTGCTAAACGTTCCATGATATCATTGATATCATGAACATCCTTATCAGAGGTTATAACAGCTATCAATTGGTTATCAGAATTAAAAATAGGAACAGCACTTAAAAATACCTTCTTTCCCTCAACTGGTTGGTGTAAGACATCCTTAATTATCTTCTTAGTCTTAAATACCTGGTTAGTCAAAGCATTAGGAAAAAAATCACCTACATTTTTTCCGATAATCTCTTCTTTTTTTATATTATAAAGCATCTCAGAAGCCTTGTTCCAAAAAATAACCTCTCCATCCTTATCACATATGCAAATAGCTTCGCAAATATTATCAAAGGCTTCCCTTGTTATTTCAATTATTTCTTCAACCTTATATTTTGGTTTAGCAGTCATTTTTAAACCTCTTGATTAAAATATTTTTCTATAAAAATATCATTTAAATTCCAGAACCTCTTAAAATCTTCATATTCATTTATAGCTTCTTTTCTTACATTTGATTTAGTAGCTCTAATGAGTATGTTTTTAGGAGTGTGCTCCATATCTACAAATTCAACAAGCTGTACCTTATACCCCTTTGTTTCTAAGAAAAGACTTCTTAAGCTATCTGTCACTAATGATGACAATCTTTCTTTAATCAATCCATGCTTAAGCATTGGCTCTAGATCATCATTTTCTATTTTATCAAAAAACTCATGCTGACAGCATGGTACTGATAATATAATATTTGTATTCCATTTAATAGCCTTAACAAGCGCTGCATCAGTTGCATTATCACAGGCATGTAATGTGGCCACCATATCTACTTCTTGATTTGTGTTATAGTCCTTTATATCACCATTTTCAAATCTTAGCTGAGAATAGTTTAATTTCTTTGCTACATTATTACAAAAATCTATAACCTCAGTCTTTAAGTCAAGTCCAACTATTTGTACATTTATCTTTTTAATTTTATAGAAATAATAATAAAGTGCAAAGGTTAAATATGCCTTGCCACAGCCAAAATCAATAATTTTATATTTATCCTTAGTATTATTTATTTCAGTTTCAGAAGCTGCTTTAGTGAAGGCATCATCTACTATTTCTAAGAATTTATTTATCTGCTTAAACTTATCATATTTCTTAGCAAGCACTTTGCCATCCTTATTCATTACACCAAGCTCTATAAGAAAATCACATGGCTCATTATCAGGAATAATATAATTTTTAGTTTTATTATGAGAGCTTATAGACATGGTTTTAGTAGGACTTAGCTTAATTACTCGTATGCTACCTTTTTTACTAACAAGAACCTGATAATCTGCTTCAACTGTAAATATATTTATGTTTTTATATAACTGTGTTAAAGCCATTATTTTTTCTACAATAGAATTTTGTTCTACATTTTCATGAAATGCCTGCTTGTCAGTAAATTTTTCAAATTGATAAATTACTTTATTATTTGAACTTATAGGCTTAAGTGTTATTTTTTTATATTTATTTTCTGTTTTATTTAAAGGAGAAGCAAATACCGCATATATTATGCTGGTATTTGCTACATTTTCCTCAATTATTTTAATTAATTCCATTAGATATTAATCCTTTATCAAATTTAATTCACTGAATAACTACTCTTTAATGAAACTATTTGATTGAATACAAAATGATTATCTGTTGAATCTCTATCAATTATGAAATATCCATGTCTTAAGAATTGGAATCTATCTCCTATCTTGTATTCCATGATATTTTTTTCAAGCTTACAATTTTCTAAAACTATCTTAGAATTAGGATTTAGCTTCTCTAAGAAATTAGTTTTATCATAATCCTCTGCTTCCATCATATAATCATACAATCTAACTGTTGCATCTACGCAATTATTAGCATCAACCCAGTGAAGCGTTCCCTTTACCTTTCTTTCAGTAAAGCCAGTTCCACTCTTTGTAGCTGGGTCATAAGTACAATATACTTCAACAACATTGCCATTTTCATCCTTTTTGAAATCATGGCACTTAATGAAGTAAGCATATCTAAGTCTAACTTCATTTCCTGGGAAAAGTCTAAAATATTTCTTAGGAGGATTTTCCATGAAATCATCTCTTTCAATGTAAATCTCTCTTGAGAAAGTAATTTTTCTTGAACCCATTGCTTCATTTTCTGCATTGTTTTCAGCATCTAGATATTCAACTTGACCTTCTGGATAGTTTGTTATTATTACCTTTATAGGATCTAAAACAGCCATAGTTCTTGGTGCTTTTTCCTTTAAATCCTCTCTAATTGCATTTTCAAGCATTGCTATATCTACAACACTTTGAGCTTTAGAAACTCCTACATCATCTAAGAATTTATATAAAGCCTCAGGTGTGTATCCTCTTCTTCTAATACCTGATATAGTAGGCATACGAGGGTCATCCCAACCATCAACTAATCCTTGCTCAACCATTTGTTTTAAATATCTCTTACCCATCATAGTTTTTGTTAAGTAAAGCTTAGCAAACTCTATTTGTTGTGTTGGCTCATCTTTAAATTCATCTAGATTTGCAAGTACCCAATCATAGAATGGTCTATGATCTTCAAATTCCAATGTACATATTGAGTGTGTTATACCCTCATAAGCATCCTCAATTGGATGTGCAAAGTCATACATCGGATATATGCACCATTTATCTCCAGTATTATGGTGAGTAGCATGCATAATTCTGTATATAACAGGATCTCTCATGTTGATATTAGGACTTGCCATATCAATCTTTGCACGAAGTACTAATTCTCCATTTTTAAACTCACCATTTTTCATTCTAGCAAATAAATCAAGGCTTTCCTCTATAGGTCTGTTTCTGTTTGGGCTTTCAATTCCTGGCTCAGTAAGAGTACCTCTATACTCTCTCATTTGATCTACACTTAAATCATCAACATATGCTAAGCCTTTTTTGATAAGCTCTACAGCACATTCATACATTTTATCAAAGTAATTAGAAGCATATAAAGGCTCATCCTTCCATTCTGGGCATAACCATCTTACATCCTCTATTATTGATTTAACGAAGCTTTCATCCTCAGTAACAGGGTTTGTATCATCAAATCTCAAATTAAACTTTCCATTATATTTCATTGCTAAACCATAGTTTAAGCAAATTGATTTTGCATGACCTATATGCAATGAACCATTTGGTTCAGGTGGAAAACGAGTATGCACTCTCTTATTATATTTTCCGTTAGTAATATCTTCATTTATAATTTTTTGAATGAAATTTACCGACTCTCTATTTTCGATATTGTTTGTGTTCTCACTCATTATAACATCTCCTTATTTATGTAATATTTAGATTAAATAGTCTATTATTAATTCTTTATTCTATCATATTTTTTGATTATATACCATTATTATTATAAAATTTTTTTATTTTTAATAAAGACATGAGAATAAATCCCCATGTCTTTTTTGTAAAATTATAAAATCTTAATTTTAAAAATAATCAGAAAAATATGGAGTTTGTTGTTCAATTGAATCCTCTAGCATATCTACAGTTTGCTCACTACAGTTTATACGTCCTATCCTATGCAAATAGTCAGGAGACTTGTATCCCAATAGCATTGTAGTCATAGTTTGTATATCTATTTTATCTGAGCATTTCTTTGTTGAACGTTCTACTGTTCCATGTCCATTGTTGTCTATTCTTAATGTAAAGCAACCCTGATTCCAAGTAAGTATAGGATCACTAAGTACAAATGTCCACTCACGTTCAACTGTATCTGCCTTAAAAGGATATTTCTCAATAAATTTTTCAAAATCAACAATTCTTGCCATATAGTACGGTGATATGCTTTCCTTTATATCTCCATCCTCTAATAAAAATGCTAATGGTTCATCAGTAAAGGTATTACCTACTACCTTAGAAATCATTGAAAAGTGGGCACTAACAAAGTTCCACAGCCCTATTCTTGCATTTTCATTGATGAATATCATATCCTTTATATGGAAAATTGAATCTGCTATCCAATATATTAAATAGCCATCTGGTTCGTCATCATCATTGTAGAATACTGCTGCCATTATATCATCAGAATCCCATAGGAAGTATTCATTCCAAGCTAAGTCATCTCTTATCAAGGCACCATGAGTTCTATGAGCAAATCTATTATATGCTTCTTTTACTTCATCACTATTTGCAGCAACACGTCTTACCTCACCAGATACCTGTCGAGCCTTTGGCAATTGATAATCTTGAATTTCATATGTTATTTTATCAGATATAATCTCCCAGCCTTTTCTTCTATAGTATGGTATTGAATATGGGTATAAATATGAAATATATTGTCCCCTATCTCTCATATCATTTAAAGCCTGGTCTAGAAGCTTATGCATCAAACCTTGATTAGAATATTCGGGATAAGTACCAACACCAGTAAGTCCACCCATATCATAGGTCTGGTTGAAAATACGAACCTTCATAGGATATACTGCTACCTGTGATACAAGTGTATCACCGTCAAACCAACCTAATACATCTGCTTTTTTTAATGTAGGTGATTTAGCTAATATAATGTCCTTCTCTTCCCAACCTGTCTGCTGTAATTTATTTTCTGTTACCTGAAAAACATATCTCAATAACTGATTATATTGCTCAAGATAATCAAGATTAACTCTTTTCATTTTCAATTGCTTCTTAGCCATATTATGACCTCCTTATCGCATAGTAAAACCAAATTATTACATCGTAATAATTTAGCTTTACATTTAAAGAATCCTTCGGATTCTTTATAACGACCTATTTATTATAAAA
>JBPOHM010000205.1:0-1984 GCA_052035585.1 Bacillota bacterium | reverse complement strand
TCTTATAACAATATGGATTATAGACATACTAAAAAGTAAATTAAAAAATAAACCTAGTATTTTATGGTATTTCTCATCAGTAGTATTAATTCTTATTTCATCATTTATATCTATGCAATTTGGATTAGACTACGAGCATTACTCAATAATAATCGTCTACTTATTTTATATTTTCTATAATAATCTTGTTATAGGTTGTGCTCTTGGATACCTTACTTTAATTAAAACACTTTGGTCTATACTAGGGTTTGGTCTTGTTCTTACATATAACGGAAAACGTGGTAATCAAAATAAAATTATAAATTATTGGTTTTATCCTGTTCACCTTCTTATATTAGGAATATTAAGAATGTATTTTAAAATCTAAAAAAAGAGATTAGGCATAAAATGGACCCTTTGTCAAGTACACTAGAAAAAAAGGGTTCTTAAGAAGTTACTAAAAGCTGATTCCTGTATTGCACAGGAGTCAGCTTTTTTAAATTCCACTGGCAACGTTCATTATTGTAATAATCCATGTAATCATCTATCAATATTTTAAGTTCTTCTATTGTTTCACAGCTTTTATAATCAATTTCATCCTTCATATGTCCGAAGAATGATTCTTGCGGAGCATTATCCCAACAATTGCCTCTACGAGACATAGATTGACCCAAGTTATATTTTTTAAGCAATTTTTGAAAGATTGGACTTGTATAATGAGAGCTTTGGTCAGAATGAATAAATGCATCTTTATGTAATTTAAATGACTTTAGTTTAACTAATTTATTTATAGTTTCAGTTACAATATCTATAGCTAAGTTATTAGAAAGATTATAGGCTAATATTTCATTTGTTGATGAATCTTTTATTGTAGATAAATATGCCATCTTATTATTGCCGTACGGCATATATGTAATATCAGTTAACATTACCTTACCAGGTATGTTTTGCTTAAATTCTCTATTTAGTCTATTAGGAGCTACTCTATGCTCCTTTGTAGCCTTAGCAATACGCTTATATGGATTAGCTTTACGTATAGGACAAGTAATATTATATTTTCTCATAATTCTTTGGATTTTCTTTCTATTCATTATAATATTGAATTTATTTTCTAATACCATTTTTATAGACCTAGATCCTTTCTTATATCCACGATAGTTAAATGCTTTTAAGATAATTTCTTTAGATATAAGATCTTTATTTTCCTTTATACTTCTAGTCTTAAAATTATTTAAAAAATTATAGTAACCTGAAGTAGAGACATTAGCAATTTTACATAAATGTCTCGTCATGTTTTTAAGATTGAAACTTTGAATTAAATTTTGTATTAGTCTAAATATTTTAGATGCAGGTATTTTCTTATTTATCACCTGCCTTTCTTGCAGCTCTAACTTTTTTATCAATTCAAGCTCCGCTTTAAGATACTCTATTTCAGCATCTTTCTTAGCGATAATCTCTTCAATAGTTAATTCTCTATTAAGTGTTCTTCCTGAATTTAAAGTCCTAGTATCTTCTAAACCTAAAATACCTTTATCGTTATATGCATTTCTCCATCTTAGACTAGCAGAATCTATACGTTTAATTCCAATTATATTAACATCAAATCCTGCATCTTCAAAAATAGCTCTTGAAGTTTTCCCATTCTCATATTCAGCAATAAACTGCAATTTAAACTCATTAGTATAAGTTATACCTTTAGCAGTTACATTTTTTACATATTTATTTTTAGATAATTCTAATATTTCTTGTTCTGTAAATATTTTTTTACTCATCTTATAATCACCTCTTAGTTAATATTGTACAAAAAAAGATCCCATATAGACAGACACGCTTTTTCTCGTGTCCACCATATAGGATCCATTTTAATTTGCCTTAGCATTTTTTTATTTAAAATATTATTAAAATATTAAATGAATTATTTTGTAAATTATGATAATAGATAAGTAGGTAGATATGACAGATTGAAGTTAGATAATATAGAGAGCTTGATAGATGATTATGGGAA
>JBPOHM010000159.1:0-2180 GCA_052035585.1 Bacillota bacterium | reverse complement strand
GATTAGAAAGTATTTCTAAGGACAGCCTAGTAAGTATGAATAAGGCTTGGGCAAACCCTAAAAATTACCCTGAACAAATAAAAATCATTCGTAGCTTTGGAATAGATATATCAACAGAAATGGTTGTTGGTGCAGATGGAGACACCCTAGAATCAATAAAAGAAACAGCTACATTTATATCCGAAAACGGAATTGCAGTTCCAAGATTCTATATTTTAACCCCAATACCTAGCACTAAATTTTATGATGATATGCAAAAACAAGATAGAATATATAATAAAGAGATGTATTCCTATAACGGCTGCGAAGCAGTTCATATTCCTAAAAACATGACTCCAGAAGAGTTAACACAGGCATATTGGGATTTATACAATGAAGTATATAAGGTTAAAAATATAATCAAAAGAACACTATTAACAAAACAATTTTTCAAAAAGCCATTTGATTGCTTATTCTACTTCTTTGGAAATTTGTACTATAGAAAGCAAATAAAAAATGGAATAGTTCCAAATATTATTTAAACATTGTATGATGTAAATGCTATATTTTAATGTATTTACATCTTTTTTTATTATCAAAGCACATAATAATATAATTATTGTATATATTACCAAATGTTGTTATAATGTTAACAATACAGAATATGAAAGGGGGAAGGGTAGTATGAATAATAGAAACTGGCGTTTTGGTAAAAATATTTATATTTTAATCTTTTTTTTACTAGCATTGGTAGTAATAACATACATATCTATTGATAAAACAAGATATGAATATAATGATTATTCATTTATAGAAAGTAGTAGACGTAATTCATTTAATTTTAAATACCCAAAGGATTGGTACGTACAGATGATGGAATATTGGGAAGGTACTGAAACACAAGAAGCTAATCCATTTCAAGGTGTCTATATTTATATGGATTCAAATGACCTAGAGAGTTATATAGAAATAGTTATAACACATTCTCAGGCTCCTTTCAGCGCAAAAACAATAAGTTATGATAGTTCTAAAGAGTATGAAATAACTAAGCATGATAAAATGAAAGCAAAAGTATATCATGAGGATGATCAAGATGAGATTGATAAGATGCATATTTATATTACATTTGATTCTAAGCACACACCATTTAATAACAGAGTTGGTGTCCATGTAAAAGTGAATAAAGATTTCTATTCGAAAAATCAAAATAAAATTTGGAAAACTATAAAGAGTATTAAAATTAATGAGTAGTTTAATTAGTATTTAAAAAGGAAATATATATAATTAAAATAAAAGAAGATGTAAAGCTATAAAAATGATAGATCAAAAGCAGAAATGCTGTATTATAAATATCGAAATTTACTTATGAAAATAGCAATAGATATTTTATTAGATAAAAATTTAGCTGAAGATGCAATACATGAGACTTTTATAAGAGTAATTAGACATTTACATAAAATTGATGAAAATAATTGTCCCCGAACTAAGAATTTCTTGGTTATTATATGTAGGAATGTTTCATTAACTATGTATAATAAGAAAATATATTTAAATAAAAGTGAAAATTCAATAGAGGATGCAATATATGAGGAAGAGTTAAATTATTCCTGTCCTGAAAATATCATTATTAGTAATGAAACTAAAGAAGAAATAGCAAACGAAATAGAAAAATTGGATACAATTTATAGTGATGTGCTTATTTTTAAATATGTATATGGATATAGTCGTGAAGAAATAGCAGAAACTTTAGGCATAAATATTGAGACAGTAAAAAAGAGACTAACTAGGGCTATGACTAAAATAAAAAAAGGTTTAGAAAAAGAGGGATCAAAATGAAAGATGATGATAAAACACTAGATAAAATATTAGATTTACTTGTTAGTGAAGCTGCTGTTATTGCAAATGAACGTACTGGAGAAAAAATATCTATACCAGAAGAAAAATTTGAATTTTCTAAAGAACATGAAGATAAAATGAAAAAACTCTTCAAAGCTGAAAGAAATAAAGAATTTTTTAAAAACTTTCAAAAATATTCTATGAGAGTTGCTAGTATTTTATTAATTTGTATTATCATTTCTGCCATATCAGTATTTAGTGTAAGTGCGTGGAGAGTAAAGTTTTTAAACTTTGTATTTGATTCTAATAAACCTAATACTGAATTTCAATTTGGCGATACAAAAGGTAACACATATTCAAATGAT
>JBPOHM010000097.1:0-1555 GCA_052035585.1 Bacillota bacterium | reverse complement strand
ATAAAAAGATTCTTGAGCATGCTTTAGAAAGAGCTAGAATTGGAAGATTGCATATACTTGATAAGATGTTAAGTTGTATAGATAAGCCAAGAGCAGAATTATCTCCATATGCTCCAAAGATTATTATCATGAAGATTAAGCCTGACAAGATACGTGAAGTTATTGGTAGTGGTGGAAAGGTTATTAATAAGATAATAGAGGATACTGGAGTAAAAATTGACATTGAAGACGATGGAACAATATTTATAGCGGCTGAAAATTCTGAAAAGGCTTATGAAGCTAAGAAAATTATTGAAAAAATCGTTAAGGAAATAGAAGTTGGAGAAATATACTTAGGTAAGGTTGTAAGAATTACAGAATTCGGTGCTTTTGTAGAGCTAATGGATGGAAAAGATGGTTTATTACACATATCTAAGATATCTGATAAGCGTATTAAGAAGGTAGAGGATGTATTATCTTTAGGAGACGAAGTACTTGTAAAGGTAATGGAAATCGACAAGCAAGGTAGAATTAATTTATCTCGCAAGGATGCTTTACCAAATGGTGAGCAATCAGAGCTATCTGAATAATATTAATAAGAATAAATTAGGTTCTCATTTTTAAATAATGAGAACCTAATATACTATCTAATAAAAAGAGTTATAAAGAGCATAAAAAAGTCCTTAAATTAATACTATATTATATAAATGCTATGATTTATATAGTCAAGGAGGGGGCCTTTTATGAACTTTTTAAAGCATAATATTATATTTATCAAACGATTAATTATAGTAATTTTGTTATCTATATTAATAATATTACTATTTTTATTAAGATTTAAATTGTATTTCTATAGATAAAGCGAACAGAGTTCGCTTTTATAAGAATCTGAACGATTCTATAAGTTTCGCTTTAGTGTGGGGAAATACACTCAAAATTCCGGAGGAAAGATGATAAAAAAATATACATTGGATAATGGTTTAAGAATAATTGCTGAGAAATTAGATTATGTTAAATCAGTATCATTTGGCATATGGGTTAAGGTTGGATCAGTTAATGAAAATGTCCACACTAATGGAATGTCTCATTTCATTGAACATATGCTATTTAAAGGAACAAGCAATAGATCCGCAAATCAAATAGCAGAGGAAACAGATAATATTGGCGGTCAAATGAATGCTTTTACAAGTAAAGATTGCACTTGTTTTTATGTAAAGGTTTTAGATGAAAATTTGGATGAAGCAGTAGATATTTTATCAGATATGTTCTTTAATTCTAAATTTGATAAAGAAGAGCTGGAAAAAGAAATATCTGTTGTTATTGAAGAAATAAAGATGTATGAGGATTCTCCAGAGGATGTTGTACATGACAAGCTTTCAGAGATAATTTTTAGAGATAGTACTCTAGCTTATCCAATTCTTGGTACAATTGATAATTTAAAATCATATACAAGAGAAAGAGTTTTAGAGTATAAAAATGAGCAATATTCACCAGAAAGAACTGTTATATCTGTAGCAGGAAATTTTGATGAGAATTATCTAATTAAATTGCTAGAAAAGAAATTTGGAAAATGGGA
>JBPOHM010000291.1:0-3773 GCA_052035585.1 Bacillota bacterium | reverse complement strand
GTTAAGTAGCTTTAATATGGTACTTGCAGCAGATGTAACAACTACTTCTGCACCTACAGATGTTAAGAAAATCACCATAATACACACAAATGATACTCATTCAAGAGTAAAAGCTGAAAGTGGTGTTATTGGTTTTGCAAAAATTGCTACAATAATTAAGCAAACAAAAGAGCAAAATCCAAACACTCTAGTACTAGATGCAGGTGATACACTACACGGTATGCCTATAATCAACATTACTAAAGGCGAGAACGCAGTTAGAATTTTAAATGCAGCTGGTTATGACTTAATGACAATTGGAAACCATGACTACAATTATGGACAAGATAGACTTAAAGAATTAAAAGATATGTTAAACTTTAGCATGATTAGTGCTAATGTTTTAAATGATAAGGGAGAGCATATGTTCACACCTTATGTAATTAAGGAAGTTGATGGAGTTAAGATAGGTATATTTGGTTTAACAACTCCAGAAACTGCATATAAGACAAGTCCTGCTAATGTAGTAGGTGTTGATTTTGAAGATCCAATTGAAACATCTAAGAAGATGGTAGCAGAACTTAAGGATAAGGTTGATATAATAATAGCATTAGCTCATATTGGACTTGATGAGAGTTCAGTAGTTACTTCTAAGGATATAGCTGAAAATGTTGATGGTATAGATGTAATTATTGATGGACATAGTCATACAGTATTAAAAGAAGGACTTACTGTTAATAATACTCTTATAGCTCAAACTGGAGAATATAGCAAAAACTTAGGTTTTGTTGAAATAGAAGTTTCTAATGGTAAAATAGTAAATAAAACAGCTAGATTAATGGCTGAAGCAGAAACTGCTGAAATTACTCCTGACGAAGCTATAGTAAACCTTATAGCTCAAATTGATGAAGAAAATAAACCTGCTCTTTCTAAGGTTGTTGCAAAATCTGATATTGACCTTGATGGTGCAAGAGAAAATGTAAGAGCAAAAGAAACAAATCTTGGTAATTTAGCAGCTGATGCTGTTAGATATGCAGCAAAATCAGATATAGGCTTTGTAAATGGTGGAAATATAAGAATTAGTATTAAACCTGGTGATATTACTTTTGGTGATACAGCTGCATTATTCCCATTTGGAAATACAATAAAAGTTATTGAAATGACAGGTGCTGAGGTTAAAGAAGCACTTGAAAATTCAGTATCTGGATATCCTGCAACATTTGGAGGTTTCTTACAAGTAAGTGGACTTACATTTAAATTTAATAAAGATAAACCAGTTGGCTCAAGAGTAGAGGAGCTTATAATTGGTGGAACAAAAATTACTCCTGAAAATGAAAATACTGTATATACAGTAGCAGTAAATGATTTCTTAGCAATTGGTGGAGATAATTATACTGTAATGATTGGTAAAAAGGTAGTAGCTGAAATAGGAACTTATGAAGAAGTATTTGCAGATTACTTGAACATCAATGGAACAAAAGGATCTGAGGTTTCAGGTAGAATAATTGAAACATCTCAATTAGCTCCTGTAGAAGAGCCAAAACAACCAGAGCCACAACCACAACCTCAGCCACAACCACAAGAAGATATAATTTACATAGTTGTTAAAGGTGATGTATTGTGGAGAATAGCACAAAAATACGGAACTACATGGCAAGCATTAGCTGAGTATAACAAATTAGCTAATCCTCATTTAATATTTGTTAATCAAAAAATAAAGATACCAGCAAAATAAATAATAAAAGATATTATATTATAACAAATAAACACACAAAATAAACGGGTGCATTGCACCCGTTTGTTTTGTAATTATCTTAAATAAATATTTTTTATTAAAGATACAACTTGATTTTTTTTGTTATAATATATACAATATGTATATACATATAATATACTTGCATATGCAAAATATTATAAAAAAATAAAGGAGAGGTATTATGAGAAAAAGAATTTTAAGTTTACTTTTAGTTGCAATTATGTTGTTAAGTAGCTTTAATATGGTACTTGCAGCAGATGTAACAACTACTTCTGCACCGGCAGATGTTAGTAAAGTAGTTGAAATTGTGTCTTTCAATGACTTCCATGGAAATGTGAAGGAATCTGGAAAGAACATAGGTATGGCTAAGATGGTTGCTTATGCTAAGCAATTAGCTGAGGAAAATCCTAACAGAATATTTGTATCTGGTGGTGACTTATATCAAGGAACTGCTATATCAAATTTATCAGTTGGTAAACCAGTATCAGCAATGCTTAAGAGAATGGGTATTGTTGCTTCAGCAGTTGGTAATCATGAATTTGACTGGGGAGTAGATAACTTTGATGTTTGGGCAAAAGATGGTGGATTTGATTGGCTAGCAGCTAATATAATTGTAAAGGATACTCAAGAGCCTGTTAAGTGGGCTAAACCATATTTAATAATTGAAAAGGGTGGAATTAAAGTTGCTCTTATAGGTCTTGCACATCCTGATACTTCAACACTAGTTAAAGCAGATGAAGAGGTAGCTAAATTAGAATTTGCAGATCCAGTTGAGGCTGCTAAGAAATGGATTGAATTCTTAAAAGCTGGCAAGGCAGAAGAAGGTGTTCCAGATGTAATCATAGCACTTACTCATATAGACTCTAAACAAGAAAAAGATGGAACAATTACTGGAAAAGTAGAACCATTAACACATGTAGAAGGCTTAGACGGTATTATATCTGCTCATAGCCATCAAACTGTATATGGAAAATTAAATGGCATGCCAATAGCTCAAGGATATTATAATGGTAGAGGACTTGCAATACTTTCTATTCAATTAGATAAAGATAATAAAGTAATAGGAATAGAGCCTAGATTTGATGATTTAGCAGCTAAAGTTAACGATCTAGTTGCTGATGAAGAAGCATTAAAGGATTTAGAAGTATTTGAAGAAGAAGCAAAACCAATACTTGGAGAAGTTATTGGTCAAGCAGCGGAGGCATTTACTCATAACAGTAAAGAGGATAATGTTACTTTACTTGGTAGATGGTCATCTGAAGTTATGAAGAATAAAACTGGTGTTCAAATAGCTATACAAAATGGTGGTGGATTAAGAAGAACACTTGAAAAGGGTAATATAACAATGGGTGATTTATATGAGATTATGCCATTTGATAATCAGTTAGTAACACTTGAAATGACAGGTGCTGATATTAAGAAAGCAATTGATCATGGTATTTACAACCCTGAAGTAGGTAATGGACAATTTGCTGGTCTAATTGTTGAGTATGATAAGACTAAGGAATTTGAAAATAGAATTACAAAGATTAGCTTAGAAGACGGTACTCCTCTTGAAATGGATAAATATTACACAGTAGTAACTAATGACTTCCTTATCACTGGCGGAGATAAATATGACTTTAGTAATGCTAGAAATGTTAAGGATACATTTATTCCTATAAGAGACGTATTGGTAGAAGCTATTAAGGAGGCTGGTACAATAACTCCTATACCAGTTGATTATTTAATTGAAGTTTCTGAGAAAGCTCCAGAACCACAACCACAACCTCAACCACAACCAAAAGAAGACATAGTTTACATAGTTGTAAGTGGAGATGTTTTATGGAAAATAGCTCAAAAATATGGAACTACATGGCAAGCATTAGCTGAGTATAATAAATTAGCTAATCCACATTTAATATTTGTAAATCAAAAAATTAAAATACCTGCTAAATAAGTAATAATTTAGTAAACGGGTGCATAGCACCCGTTTATTTTTATGTTAAGTGTTTATGCTTGGTAATCAAGTTTAATAGTGTAAACTTAATAATATAAA
>JBPOHM010000187.1:0-6990 GCA_052035585.1 Bacillota bacterium | reverse complement strand
GTTCATAGAAAGCCTATTGCTTCTTGTGTTTTAGATTGGACCTTTGATAATGCAAATGGAGTATATTTAACAACATGGAAGGATACTTCTTACGATTTAGACTTGCAATTCAAGGATACTGAAAAATGGGAAGATGGAACTAGCAAAAAAGGCATAAGAGAAAGAAAGATTAAATATCGCAAGGCTGGTACTACAGATTGGATATATGAAATTCCTAATAATTTAGTACCTGGAGAATATGAGCTAGAGTATATTGTAAAGGATAATTTTAATGTATGGAGTGATCCATTTATAATGACATTTAATCTTCCAACTATACCACCTGCACAGCTTCAAGCTAAACTAAGGACAGAATTACCACAATATGATTTAACAGGAGTGCCTGCAAGTGAAAATCTAATAGCTTATGATATATGGACTAGATACCCATTTGATGTAAAATTACAGCTTGCTATTTTTGATGGTGCTAATCAATTATCTGCTACAAAGGAAGTAACTTACGGTACAGCTACAGGAACTAAAACTGGACAAGACATTTATTGGAACGATGTATTCTATAATATTCCTGCAACAGTTAGAGGTACTCTTACTAATCCTAAGGACTATATTTTAAGGATAAGGGCTATAGATATAGCAATAGCAACTAGATATACTGATATTAATTTTAATGTAAGAGTTAAAACTCCTATTGATTTAGCTCCTGAAATAAACGGAAGGCAAACTGATATTAAGATAACAGCAGGTAAAAATACTGAAATCAAGGCTACTACAAGCAAATATATAAATAACAGTTATAATGTAACTGAAAATGCTTCATATCCTAACAAGGGTAAAAGTGGTGTGACAGTAACCTTCTTTTATGGTACTCCATATGCAACTACAGCTACATTATTAAATGGAACACATGCTAATTGGAATTTAACACAAATACTACCTAAGTCAGTACCTGTAGGAAATTATATAGCAAGATTTATTGCAACATTACCTAGTGGAGAGTATGAAGAGAAGATAATTGATTTTGAATATGTGCATAATTCACCACCTATTATAAATGATGGTAATATTCTTACAGATTTAAATATGGGATATATCTATGAAAATGATGATGTAAATTATACTTTAAGATTCCATGATGAGGATTTATCAAAGTTAAATATTAATATTAAGCTATATAATACTAATAATTTAACAGTACCAATTAGAGAGTATAACACTACTGTTAATCCAGTGGGAGCTACATATGAGCCATATACTATAAGATTAATAGATGATATTCCAATAGGATATTATAAAGTAGTTGCTACTGTTGCGGATGAATATGATGAAACAGCTATATTAGAAACTTTATTTGAAGCTCATGACTTATGGGTAAAAGGGGCAGTTACGCATACTGAAAAATGGGAAGAAAATAGGCAAAAATATAACTATAAGTATCCTGATAAGACTAGAGGTAGCAATACATACTGGAGTGGTGAAGCATTTGAAACTAGTGCTAATACAACAGTGATAAACAGTCAAAGTAATGTAGTATGTACGAAAGTATCAGTAGAAATAATTAATTCTGACAAGCCAGCCGATAATAACTATTTATCATGGTTAATTCCTACCAATCCAAAAAATGACATATGGTATCTATATTATGCAAAAACAGAGTGGGATAATAAATGGGGAAATACTAAGCCACAAAAGCTTATTCTTAGATTTACTGCGTATTTTAGTAATGATTGGATTGAAACAGATGATGTTGAAATTATAATAGATAATCAAGATCCTTTCTGGAAGCTACATAGAGAATGGTAGAAAAATAAAAGCACCTAATTATCATTAATTAATGTATAATTAGGTGCTTTTAGTTAACTGTAATTTCCAATTTATTTGTTACTCTTATCCAATCTTAAGTGTCTTTTGGACTCAATCCTTTCTGTAAATTTTATAAGTACTAAATGTTTGATCTTGTTAATTTAGTATTTTGGTGGACTCACCTCTTTCTTATTGATATAGTGAATCTATGTTACTTATATGATAATAGAAAAAGTAAATTTTATCTTTTTCTATTTACTATTATAATACCCATTAAAAATAATTTTAAACATATAAAATGAAAATATATAATTTTCACGGCTTAAATCTTTAATCATATAATAATCATAAGAAATTATAAGGGGGTAATTATGGCGACAAAGGTTTTTGTATATAATGATGAAGCTAATGAGGTTGAACTACATTACTTAGAAGAAAGTGATACGATGCCTTATGCTCTTGAAGGAAGTATGACAGTAGGGGAATTTAGAGGTAGCTCTACTTCACCAACTATATGGACATATAAAGGCTTGATGGATTGTTGGAATGTTTTAAGAGAGCAATGGGGAAGGCCTATTGGAGTGAGATATGCTTTTAAGAGAATTTGGGAGGGAGGTCATGGAGCACAATTACTGTATCTATGATAACCTCCCCAAAAAAATTTAATCTGATATTTTCATATCATATATTAGTTTAAATTCGTCTGGTTTAGCATCAGGTGCTTTATAGTATATGATGCTATTTATAATAGATTTAAGAAGTACATTTTTATCCTGTACTGATAATGTATCATATATCTGTATTAAATTTATAATACTTGGTTCAGTATTTTGGGTGTTTATATTTCTTATCTTATCTAGTTTTTTATCAACCTCGTTTAAACTATTATTTAATAGAAATATTTCTACCGTAATAGAATCATTTCTCTTAGTGAATACATCTATATCATAAACACCAGTTTCTAATAGCTCATATAGCTTATTTTGCTGCCGTTTTTTATTTTTAATATTTTCTAATATGCTGGCTTTTTTATCTTCTAGAAAGATAATTTCTTTATCGTTGTTAGTGCTTGTTAATTCTATAATAAGCTTATTAAAGTATGAATATAAATCACTTCTAATTCTCTCTTCTACCTTTAATATATTTGTGCTTTTTGTCTGGCATTGCTTGCTGTGACTACAGCTTATTCTAAAGGTCTTCCCATCTCCCTTCATATACATTGCATACCCACATTTGCCACACTTTATAAGTCCTGAAAATGGATTTTTAAGCTCCTTATAATTATGCTTAGGAGGGCTATATCTAGCTGATGAAATTAATTGAGCTTTATTGAATAGCTCCTCTGAAATTATTGCTTGGTGCTTACCTTCTACAATTAAAGCATTAGGATTTAGCTTAGATGTGATTTTTCCACTCTTATCTATTTTATAGCTTCTAGAAGCATATACTACCTTGCCTGTATAGACAGGGTTATGGATAATTTTTTTTATAGTTGTGATTGACCAATTAGTGCTACTATTTGCATTTTTAAGTCCTCTAGCCTTTAGTTCATCAGCAATTTTTCTTACACCCATGTTATGGCTTACATATAGGTCATATATAAGCTTAACTATTTTTGCTTCATCCTCTACAATTTCAAGTGTTTTTATTTTACTAAGCTTTACCTTTTTATATCCAAATGGCGCTGATGTACTTATGTAATTTCCATCCTTTACACTTCTAATGATGCCATTTCTCATTCTTTTTTTTATTAGACTTAGCTCTTGTCTTGATATAAATGACTTAATATCTGTTTCAAGAATGTCATGCTCATTATTTAGGTCATAGGTCTTGGTAGGTGTGATTATCAGTACGTTATTTTCTTGAAATGTTTCGAGAATTATACCTTGCTCTCTCATGCCTGAACGTCCAAGTCTGTCAATATCCATGCAAAGCACAGCATCATAAAACCCTTGCTCAAGCTCCTCGAGTAACTCTAGCATTAATGGACGTGTGGATAATGTTCCTCCAGATACAATTTCTTCTTTTATTGCAACAATATTTAATTGATTTGTCTTTGCAAATTCAAGCAATGTTGTTTTGTGAGCATGTAGTGTATCTATACCTAAATGCTCTTTTTCAATATCCTCTCTTGATTTTCTTAAATAAATGCAAGTTCTCAGCATGCTAATCACTGTATTTAATAGTAATTCTACAAGCTAATATTTTTTCTAAGGCATGCTTTAAAATCTGTAGATTTAATATGTTTTCCTTACTTTCTCGTTGAATTTTACAAATCATTTCAGAATTCATAAAAACACCTCCACAGTAAATTTTATGTTTTTTTTTGTTGTGTATGTTTTTTTTATAAATTATGACAATGAAAATTAATAAAAAATTTTAAAATTGTTAAACTATTATTATTTAAAAATTTATTTGCATAATGAGGTGTCTAGCAATTTGAAAATATGTCGTTTAGGCATTTATGTGGTAAATTTTAAATATTTTTTTGGAGGTTATAAAATGAGAGATGTAGTAATAGTATCAGCGATTAGAACAGCTATGGGTTCATTTGGAGGAGCATATATCAATGTTTCTGCAGTAGATTTAGGTGTTACCGTAGTAAAAAAAGTAATGGAGAAAATAAATTTAGATCCATCACAGGTTGATGAGTTAATATTTGGTAATGTGCTTAATGCAGGCTTAGGTCAAAATGTTGCTAGACAGGTAGCAATTAAAGCAGGTATACCAGAGCATGTGCCATCATTTACAGTTAATAAGGTTTGTGGTTCTGGCTTAAAATCAGTAGAATTAGCAGCACAGGCAATAATGCTTGGTGATGCAGATATAATAATTGCTGGTGGTACAGAAAACATGAGTCAGGCTGCATATGTTCTTAAAAATAATCGTTGGGGACAAAGAATGGGAGATGGAATAATAGTAGACTCAATGCTTAGTGATGGTCTTACAGATGCATTCCATAATTATCATATGGGAATTACTGCTGAAAATATTGTAGAGAAATTTGGATTCACAAGACAACAGCAAGATGAATTATCAGCTACTAGTCAAAACAGAGCTGAGGCTGCAATAAAATCAGGAAGATTTAAAGATGAAATTGTTCCAGTAGTGATTCCACAACGTAAGGGAGACCCTATAATATTTGATACTGATGAGTTCCCTAAATCAGGAATAACAGTTGAAAAATTAGCAGCTTTAAAACCAGCATTTAAAAAGGATGGAACAGTAACTGCTGGTAGCTCATCTGGAATAAATGATGGAGCAGCAGCTGTTATTCTTATGAGTAAAGAAAAAGCAGAAAGTTTAAATATTAAGCTTATGGCAACTATAAAAAGCTATGCAAGTGCAGGTGTTTCACCTGAAATCATGGGATGTGGACCAATTCCTGCTACAAAGCTTGCACTTAAAAAGGCTGGACTTGAAATTAAGGATTTAGGATTAATAGAAGCTAATGAAGCCTTTGCTGCACAAGCATTAAGCGTTATAACTGAATTAGGCTTAGATAGAAATATTGTAAATGTAAATGGAGGAGCTATAGCACTTGGTCATCCAATTGGAGCAAGTGGTGCAAGAATTTTAGTTACTTTACTTTATGAAATGGAAAGAAGAAATGTAAAATATGGTCTAGCTACTCTTTGTATAGGTGGAGGACAGGGAACAGCACTAATTGTAGAGAGATAGGAGACAAAAATATATGAATAAGCTAATTAGTATTAGTGAAGCTATAGCCAAGATAAAAGATGGTGATGCAATTATGGTTGGGGGATTTTTAGCAAATGGTACTCCAGAAAGATTAATTGATGCATTAGACCTTTTGAGTGGTGCAAAGAAGGTTATAGTAGCAATGGAGCACACATCCAAGGGAAGTCCAAAAATATTAAAGCAATGCACACTTCCGCTTACAGCAGAGGCAGCAGTAGATTTAATAATAACTGAAATGGCTGTTATCAAGGTAACACCAGAAGGATTAGTTTTAACAGAAATTAACCCTGATTTTATATTAGATGAGGTTATTAATGCAACAGAAGCAAAATTAATAATAGATAAAGATTTGAATCATATGGTTGTTAATTAATTCAAATCATTTGTTGATATATACAAATCAGGAGGAAAATAAATGGGATATAATTGGCATTGTAGTACTCCAGAGGATATCACCAGTAAGCTTCAGGTAGATATTTCAAAAGGCTTATCTACTCAAGAGGTTGAAGAAAGATTAGCCAAGTATGGTCATAATGAATTAAGAGAAAAAGAAAAAGAAACTATATTTCAAAAGGTACTAAATCAGCTTAAGGATTTCTTGACTATCATATTAATTATAGCCAGTATTGTATCCTTTGCAGTAGGTGAAGGTGCTGATGCAATAGTTATTATAGCTATTGTTATAATTAATGCTTTCTTAGGAGTGCTTCAAGAGGGTAAGGCAGAAAAAGCACTTGAGGCACTTCAAAAAATGTCAGCACCAAGTGCAAAGATATTAAGAAATGGAAGAATAGAAGCTATTTCTTCGAAGGATATAGTACCAGGAGATATCGTAGTGTTCGAAGCCGGAGATGTTATACCAGCAGACCTTAGAATAATTGAAAGTGCAAACTTAAAGATAGAGGAAGCTTCATTAACAGGAGAATCAGTACCTGCTGAAAAGGATGCAAATTCATTTGTGCCAACAGATGTGGGTATTGGTGATAGAGTTAATATGGCATATATGAGCACTATGGTAACCTATGGACGTGGTAGAGGTGTTGTTGTTGAGACTGGCTCTACAACAGAGATGGGTAAAATTGCTGATAAAATACAAGAAATAAACAATGACGATACACCACTTCAGAAAAAACTAGACCAGCTTGGTAAATGGCTTGGCATTACCTGTATTGTAGTCTGCATGCTAGTATTTGTAATAGGTCTTTTAAGAGGTGGAGAGCTTCTAGAAATGTTTATGGTCGCAGTAAGTCTTTCTGTTGCTGCTATACCAGAGGGCTTAGCTGCTGTTGTGACAATAGTTCTAGCTCTTGGTATGAAGAAGATGGTTAGCAGAAATGCTATTGTCAGAAGATTACTCGCAGTTGAAACCTTAGGCTGTGTTGATGTAATTTGTTCTGATAAAACAGGCACTTTGACACAAAATGAGATGACTGTTAAAAAGGTTTATATATATGGTAATAGTTTTGATGTTACAGGACAAGGATATGA
>JBPOHM010000338.1:0-10338 GCA_052035585.1 Bacillota bacterium | reverse complement strand
ATAGAGGGTATCACCTTTGAGGAAGCAGGATTAAACTTCATAGATTCAGATGTAAGAGCTGTATTTAATGAAACTAATAAAGGAAAATAAGATAGTGTATAAAATAAAAAAGCCTGTAAATAGTTATAAGTACTTGTTTACAGGCTTTTTTATTCCTTTATTTTCTGTAATAAGTATATCACAAAGTAAAATAAATTTCAAGACTTGTAATTTGAAAAAAATTCCATATAATAAAGTTACATTATATAAAAATTTTGTGTAAAAGTTAAGAGGGTGGGATATGTATGAACAATAATTTAGAGCAAGAATTAGAATATTTTAATATGGTAATGTCTGTAATAAATCAACAGCTTGAAGAAAAGTATGTAAAACGTGCACAAATTAAAGAAGCAGTAAAAAAAGATAGAGCTGAAATGTGGGAAAGAGGTAAAAGACATGCAATTAAGGATTTTGATGATGTAATTCAAATAAGCTTGCTTAATCAAACTGTAGAGCATATAGAAAATAAATTTATGCAAAATGAAAATGATATTTATAAATTAGAAATTCAGAAAAAATCTCCATACTTTGGAAGGTTTGATTATTTAGATAAGGGTAGTATAGAGCCTAACATGATTTATATTGGACCCTTTAGTTTAATGGATTCAGAGCTAATAGTTGACTGGAGAGCACCAATTTGCTCAGTTTACTATGATTCAGATTTAGGTAAAGGATATTATGAGGTAAACTCTCGAAGGATTGATATTGATGTTATATTAAAAAGGCAATATAGAATAGTAGATGGTAAATTCGTTTACATGTATGATACAGATTCTATAATGTATGACAGCATTCTAGGTGAGGTTTTATCTAAAAAAACTAATAATAAGTTACGAGTTATAGTAAGTAGTATTCAAAAGGAGCAAAACAAGGCTATTCGTAGCAGTAGCAAGCATAATGTCTTGATTTATGGATTAGCAGGTAGTGGTAAAACAAGCGTTGGTCTTCATAGACTTGCTTATGTTTTATATTGTAATAGAGGAAAAATAAAATCAGAGGACATAGTTGTTTTATCAAATAATACTATTTTTAACTCATATATTTCTAGTATATTACCTGAGCTTGGTGAAAAGCCTGCTACATACATGATATTCTTTGATTTATTAACTAGTCTTTTACCAAAGAATATTAAAGTAGAAAGCTACTATAATCAGTTAAAGGCTATTGAAAGCAATCCTTCATCAGAAAGATCAAGGTATATAAAAATAAAATACTCTTATGATTTAATACAATTTTTTATTAATTATTTTACTTCATATTCATTTATAATACCTGAACTTAAATATAAGGATGATATTATAGTATCACCTAAGGATATTGAGAGCAAATTACAAAACATGTATTTATCAAGCTTTAAAGCACACATAGATATAATCTATGAAATTATAAGAGTTAATACTGAGGAATACTTCTTATATCATAAGGATCAAATAATGGATGATATAGTTAAGGAAAGCTTTGAGTATTTATCGATTGACGAAGTAGAGTTTCAGTATAAAAAAATGAAATTTGAATTTATACAGGGTACAATAGAAAGGTTTAATTTTTTAAATAAAATAAACCCAACTGAGCAATTTTTTGAGGTTCTTAAAAAATATACTAAAGAAAAGAATATTAGCTATGATTTACTATTGGGTGTAGAGGAGCGTTTTTCAAAGAGAAAATTATATTATGAGGATTCTTTATTGTATTTACTTGTATGTATTTTGATGGGTGAAGCAAGAATATATAATAATGTGATGCATGTTTTAATTGATGAATCACAGGACTATAATCTACTGCAAATGTATATAATTAAATCTCTTTTCCCAAAGAGTAGCTTTACTTTATTAGCTGATGTTTGTCAAGCAATAAATGATATAACAACAATACAAAGCTATGAAGACTTTAAGTTAATATTTGGAAATGATATGAAAGAGATGCTTCTTCCAAATTGCTATCGATCCTCAAGTGATATAAATGTATTAGCATTTAATGTGCTAAAAAAATGTGATGCTAATATCAACGAGACATATTCATACTTTAATAGAGAATTTAAAAAGCCTAAATTAATTATAACTGAAAATACAATTGAAGCTACAAGTAAAATTATAGATGAGCTAAGTAGCTATAACTTGATAGGTGTAATAGTTCCAAATGAAAAGGAGGCTATAAATCTTAAAAAAAGTTTAGGAAATAGCATGGATATTCAATTGCTTACTAAGGCATCAGATGAGCTAAAAAGTAAGATAGTTATTATTCCTTTAATGCTATCAAAGGGATTGGAATTTGATGCAGTTATTTTAATTAATAGCTTTAAGGATAATGCAACTAGAAATCGTGCTTGTCAAAGATTATATCTAGGATTTACAAGAGCTTTGCATGAATTATATATAATTGAAGAGCAGCAAATACCAAGCGACTTTGAGGACTGTACGCAATATTTAGATAATAGTAATGCATGCTAAAATTTAAAGACTCCGATAAAATTTATTTTTATTGGAGCTTTCTATTTTTTTTGTTATAATGTTAGCATAGTGAATTAATTTGCAGAAGGTAAGGTACTAAGAATGGAATTAGTAATAGTTAATAGTAAAGAACAAAAAAATAAATTTATTAAATTTAGAAGAAAAATATACAATGATAATCCACAGTTTGTGGATAATAATACCTTTATGATAAAGCAACTATTTGCTTCTAAGACTTGCTTTTTGGATAATAAAGAGCTCATACCACTTTATATAGAGGATAATAATGCTGTGCTTTGTGAATGTCTAGTTGTTTATGCAAAGGACTTACCTGAATATATTCAATTATGCTTCTTTGAAAGTGAAGAAAATGTATTTGAAGCAGTAAAGCTTTTAATTGATAAGGTTATAGAAATAGGAAGGAGCTTTAATTGTACTAAGCTAGTTGTAGGACTAAATGGTCATGTCAATTATGGACTTGGATTACTTGATAGTCACTTTACTGAAAAAAATTCCTTTAGCTCTAGTGCTAATCCTAGCTATTACAATGACTATTTTAGAAAATTAAATTTTGAAGAAATAAAGCTAAACACTTATATAATTAATAGCATGGAGGAAAAAGCAACTCGATATGCTACCTTAATTAATAGAGTATATAAGGGCTATACCTTTAAGTGCTTAGATACTAAAAATCTAGACTATTATTCAAAAATTTATACCGATTTAAACAATGCTTGCTTTGTAAACCATAGATATTATTATAAAAGAAGCTATAAAGAAGACATGGAAATGCTCAAGGAGCTATTGCTTTTTATGAAGCCTGACTCATTGATTTTTGCTTTTAAAAAGGACAAGCCTGTTGGATTTATACTATGGTATCCAGATTTTAATGAGCTTGTTAAACCTAAAGAGGAATTTGGAATTAAAGCATTTATTAAAAATATATTTTTTAATAGCAGAATTAAAAAAGCAAAAATAATGGAAATTGGTATTGTAGAAGAGTGTAGAAAAACAGGCTTAGCGATTGGATTAATCAATGAGATGTATTTAAAGCTTAAAAAATATGGAATAAAAAATGCTGAAAGCTCTTGGGTCTTAGAAGAAAATCATGATTCTAATAATGTATGCCAAGCAATTGCTGATGGCTTTTATAAAAGGTATGTAGCTTATGAAAAAGAAATATAGTGACTTAAAGGTATATAAAAGTGATAGATTTGAAGATATTCCAATTAAATTTAATTTAGACTTTCCATTAAATGAAGAGTTTATAAAGCTATTAAAGAAGGAAAATCATTTTCCACAAGAATACTATTTAATAAAAAATAAAGAGGATTTTGCATTTTTCATTGTTTATAAAATGAAATTAAATATCTTTACCTTTGGTAAATTAAAGCTTCATGTATGGGTTAATGTAATTGGAATACCTTGCTCTATAAGTGAAAATGGCTATTATACTAATAATGAAGAGCTAATGTTAGATTATATAAAAACAATAAAGGGAGCAAAGCTTGTTTTAAATGTTAAAAGTCCTGTAGAAGCTAATGGAATAACAGTTGGCAACACCTTGCCAACCTGTGTATTTGTCAATAATTTTAATAGCATTGATGAATATGTGGCCTCACTAAGAAGCTCATATAGAAGAAGAATTAAAAAGGCAATAAGAGCATGTAAAGACTTAGAAATAGAGCAAGTTAGAGGATGCTGCTATAAAAATGTTTATGACTTATATTTAAATACCTATCAAAAGTCATCATATAAATTAGAAAAACTAGAAAAGGGATTTTTTAATAAGGTAGAGGCAGATAAAATAGTATTTTCCAAGAATGATATTGAGCTAGGCTTTGTTCTACTTAAAAAACACCAAGAAACACTTTATTTTATGCTATGTGGTATGAACTATGATGTTGATACAGCCGATTTATATTATTTCATGCTATATAAGATAATTGCTTATGCCATCGAAAATAAATGCAAATATATTGATTTTGGACAAACGTCTGAGGAAACAAAATTGAAAATGGGCTCAGAGCTATCTCAAAGATTCTTCTATGCTCATCATTCAAATAAGATATTAAATAAATTTATAAACATAAACAAGGGAATCTTAGAATATAGATATAATTTTAAGAAGTTTAATGTTTATAAGAAGGAATAGAAGGCTTATATGAGAGTATTATTGATAAAACCAAGGTTTGAAAATGTATTTACTAAGCTATCACTTATAACAACAGAGCCATTAGAATTAGAATATATGATGGCAATTTGTGATAGAAACAATGTAGAAGCTCAGATATGTGATATGACATTGAGAGGTTATAGTATCTCTAAATCAGTAAAGAATTTTAAACCTGATATAGTAGGTATAACTGCTAATTTCGTTCATATAGAGATTATAAAAAAATATGTAGAGCAAATAAGAGGGATAAATCCAGACATTAAAATTATTATTGGTGGACCTCATCCCGAAGTTAAGCCTGAAGAATTTTTCTTTGATAGTGTTGATATCATTACTTATAGTGGTGGATTCAAGGCGTTTGAAAGCATTATTAAGGATAAAGATATTAATCTAGAAAATATAAAGGGAATATATTATTTCAAAGATTCAAAGTGGATAAAAAACGAACGTGAAAGCTTTGATGTTAATGAATTGCCATTTCCAAATAGAAGCCATCTATATAAGCATATAAAGAAATATAAATATGTAAATATGAATCCTTGTGCTACTGTAAAAGCAAGCTATAGCTGTCCACATAATTGCAACTATTGCTTCTCTACCTTGTTGAATAATGGTAAGTATATTTGTAGAGAGCCAAAAAATGTTGTTGAGGAAATAAAGGGTATTAATTGCAAGGATATATGGATAGTTGATGATACCTTCTATGTTGATAAGAACAAGCTAAGTGAGTTCATCGACTTAATAAAAAAAGAAAAAATTGAGAAAAATTATTCGATTTATTATAGAGTTGACTTTATTGTAAACAATCCTGATTTAATGCACAAGCTAGCTGAAATTGGTGTTAAAATGTGTGCAGTTGGTTTAGAGGTAATAGACGATGAGGTCTTAGATAAATACGAAAAAAATAGCTCTGTTAATATGATATTAAAGGCCTTAGAAATATTGAAAAGTTGTAATATAACATGTATTGGCTTATTTATGATTGACATTGATGCTGATAAGAGCTACTTTAAAAAGCTTTATGAGTTTATTAAAAAGCATGAGCTATATTTATCTACAATTTCAATACTAACACCTATGCCAGGCACAAAACAATATGAGATATATAAGGATAGAATTACTACAAATGACTATAAAAAGTGGGACTTTGTACATCTAATAATGCAGCCAACTAAAATGAGTAGATTTACCTTTTATAAGGAATTTTACAAGCTATATTTTAAATTAGCTATGTTAATTTTAAAGGCTAAAGTTTTATCACCTAAATACTTAAAATCAGCATTATTAGCAACAGGTGATTTCTGGCTAGAGGTATTTAAGAGCTTGTGGAAAAAAGCATAAAAACAGTTGCATTAAAATAAAAAAAGAGAGGATAGCAGTGATGAACTACGATGTTTGGGAACGACTAGCACATAAATATAATAGATTATGGGTACAAAAATATTCGCTTGGTCCAACAAGACGAGAGGTAAAAAATATTGTACTACCTTTGATTAAGGTTAATCCTAACTTAAAAATATTAGAAATAGGCTGTGGAACAGCACAGCTTATAAAGGAAATAAGCTTGGATAATAAAGAAATATCTTATTTAGGTATAGACGTAGCAAGCAATATGCTTGAAATTGCAAAGAAGGATAATGTAGCTGATAATATCAGATTTAAAAATATAGCTGTTGAAGAATTTGATACTAATGAAAAATTTGATTTAATCATTTGCACACATGCATTTCCGTATTTCCCTAATAAAGAAGCTGTAATGAAAAAAATATCTAGTTTATGTGATAAAGGTGCTAAGGTAGTAATTGCAAATGCCTCTAATAATAGCTTAAAGGATGTAATAATCACATTTTTATTAAAGGCTACTACTAGTAAGGCATCATATTTATCAATAAAGGATATGAAAAAGCTATTTGATAATGCAATGTTTAAGTGTATTGATGTAAAAATTATTAGAGAAAAAAGATATATGCCAACAATAGCATTATTCTACTTGGAGAAATAGTCGATGAAAGTATTATTAATTAGACCAAAACCACATAGAGATACAATTGGTTTACAAAATGTAATGATATGTGAGCCATTAGAATTAGAATATTTATCATCAAATTTAGAAGCTAAGGCTCATAAGGTAGATATTCTTGATATGATTTTGGAGAAAAATAAAATTAGCTATTATTTAGATAGATACAAGCCTGATGTTGTTGGTATAACAGGATATATTGCTCATGTTAATGTTATAAAGGGCTATGCGAAAGAAATTAAAGAATATAATAGCAATATTAAAATTGTAGTAGGTGGAGTTCACGCTGAGGTTAATCCAGAGGACTTTGTATGCGATAGCATTGACTATATTGTTAGAGCAAATGGAATAAGAACTTTCGTAGAGCTATTGGACAGACTAGAAAGCAATAGTCAAATAGATATAGCTTCAGTTTATAGCAGTGAAATTAAGACCTGTGAAAAGGAAAAAACATTTAACTATATTTATCCTGACAGAGAAAAGGTTAATAAATACAGAGCAAAATACTATTATATGTTTCATAGAAATTGCAGCCTAATAAAAACATCCTACGGCTGCCCCTATGAATGTAAATTTTGCTTTTGCAGACAAGTTACTGACGGAAACTATTTTTATAGAGATTTAGAAAATATTATTACTGAGCTTAAATCTATTAAAGAAAAAGAAATATACATTGTTGATGATGACTTTTTAGTTGATAGGAATAGAATTAGAAGATTTTGTGAGCTATTAAAGGAACATAAGATAGATAAGAGATATTTAATATATGCAAGAGCTGATTTCATTGCTAATAATGAGGATATAATAGAGCTTTTTAAATCTGTTGGACTTCGTGCTGTCATAGTTGGATTGGAGTCTTGTGATAGCAATGAATTAGTAGATTATAATAAAAGAACTGTAGTTGCAACAAATGAAAAAGCAGTAGGTATATTAAAAAAATATGATGTAGAATGTTATGGAACATTTATACTCGGACTAGATTGGCAAAAGAAGGATTTTAAGGCTTTAGGAGATTGGATTAAGAAGCTAGAATTAGTATTTGTCAATCTTCAACCATTGACTCCACTAAGAGGAACTGAGCTATATGAAACATATAAAAAGGACTTTATAATAAAAGAAAATGAGTATGAGAAATGGGATTTAGCACATTTAGTTGTTAGACCTAGCAATATATCAGTTAGAAGGTATTATTGGTACACTATATTATTATATTACAGAATTACCATGAATCCAAAAAGTGCATGGTATATGATTAAAAAATATGGTTTTTATGATACTATGAAGCTAAGCATAGGAGCATTTAAGGTTAATCTACAATATTTTAAAAAATTGATTGGAGGCAAATAATGAAGGTATTATTAGTCAGACCAGAAATAAATAGAAATATTACTACAGTTAAGAATTTTTTGTTTGGTGAACCTTTGGGAATAGAGGTTGTTTCAACTATTTTTAAGGAGCAAGGACACGAGGTTGAACTATTAGACTTTATGGTTGAATCAAAGAAGAACTTTGAAAAATATGTAAGAGAGTTTAAACCAGATATAATTGGATTTACTTCCCAATGTAGTGATGTAACAAATATTTTATTGATGGCAAAGGAAGTAAAGAAAATCAATAAAAATATTGTAGTATTAGCAGGTGGAGTGCAAGCAACCATATCTCCAGAGGCATATTTTAATGAAAACATTGATTATGTGTTTAAAACTACAACTAGAGAAAATATTAGAAAATTAGTTAAACAGATTGAAAACAAGACAAACGAAGAAATAATGGGAGTATATAGTAAGAGCTTAGAATATAAGAATACTATTCCTTCCTGTCAAAATGAATATGTAAAGGCAGATCGCGAGGTAACTGCAAGATATAGAAGTGAATATAAATATGTAGGCTATCAACCATGTGCTGTTTTACAAACCTCATATGGCTGTAGAAATCATTGCTCATTTTGTGTAAGATGGAGACTTGAAGGTGCTGAGCTTGTTGAGTTACCAATTAAAGAGGTAGTTGATGAGATAGAAGCATTAAAAGAGCCTTATGTAATGATTTGTGACAATGATTTTTTAATAAGCGAGAAAAGACTATTAGAATTTTTAGATTTAGTTGAAGAAAGAAATATTAAAAAAACCTATATTTGCTATGGTAGTGTTAATAGCATTTTAGAAAAGGAATACTTATTTGATAGATTATCAAGAAATGGTTTAAAGGCTGTAATAGTTGGTTACGAAAGCTTTGATGATACACAACTAAAGAAATGGAATAAAAGTGCAACTGTAGATGAAAATCATAGAGCGACACAAATACTTAAAAGAAATGGTATCGCATGTTGGGGATCATTTATATTACATCCAGACTTTTCAAAAGAGGATTTTAAGAAATTAAAAAAATATCATAGTTACTTAAAGCCTGAGTTATTGACATTTTCACCATTAGTACCACATCCATTGACACCACTTTATGAGGAATACAAAGACAGATTAATATATAAAAAAGAAGATTATGAGAAATGGAATTTTGGTGATGTAGTAATATATCCTTCTAAAATGACCTTGAAGGAATATTATTGGGAGGTATTAAAATTTGGTTTGCCAGTTAATCTTAATTGGTATTCTGTAAAATATACCTTAAGAACCTTTCCTTTAAAAAATACACTTAGAATGGTGTTTGGTTTCAATCAAATTATAAGTGTATATTTAAAAAACATATTTTCTAAGAAGAGTGAGATATAAAATGAAAAAGAAAAAAATATTGCTAATTCAACCAACACCATATGATATAAAGGGCAAACTAATTAAAAAGAGCAGACTATATTTTGTTGGATTAGCACTACCATTATTAGCTGCATTAACACCAGAGGATTATGATGTTGAGCTATGCTACGAAACTATTGAAGATGTACCATTTGATACAGATGCAGATTTAATTGGTATAAGTAGCATGGGACATGCTGTTATAAGAACAATAGATATAGCTAAGAGGTTTAAGGAATTAGGAAAAACAGTAGTTTTAGGTGGATATATGGTGAGTCTAATGCCAGCGGAAGCAAAGAAATACTGTGATTCAGTAATTATAGGTGATGCCGAAGAAGCCTGGGGAGAAATGCTAAAAGACTATTCAAGTGGTCTATTAAAAAAAGAGTACCAAATTAAACTAACAAATTTAGAAACACCACTACCGAAATATGAGATGCTACTCAATAAAAGAATAGGTGATTTTCTACCAGTTCAAGCAGGTAGAGGTTGCCCTAAAACCTGTAGCTTCTGCTCAGTTTATTGCTTATATAGAGGACAATATCTAAAGCGTGAAATTAAGGATGTAATGCGAGATATCCAAAAAGTAAAGCAATTAGGATTTAAGAAATTTCTTTTGTTAGATGATAATATATTTTCTAATCGAGAATATGCTATTGAGCTATGTAGCGAGATAAAAAAATTAAATATGAAGTGGATGACACAATGCTCTATTGATATAGCAAATGATAAAGAGCTATTAAAAATAATTTCTGATAGTGGATGCATGGTACTAAGCTTTGGATTAGAAAGTATTTCTAAGGACAGCCTAGTAAGTATGAATAAGGCTTGGGCAAACCCTAAAAATTACCCTGAACAAATAAAAATCATTCGTAGCTTTGGAATAGATATATCAACAGAAATGGTTGT
>JBPOHM010000261.1:0-9526 GCA_052035585.1 Bacillota bacterium | reverse complement strand
CATGGTGATAAAGCTTATATAGCAAATGAGTTAGAAATTATTGAGCTTGGAATAGAAAATGGATTTACAATAGAAGAGCTCTTAAATAATTTTGCTCTAAGAAGCTCAGTAGATGATATCAAGAGCTTTGCAGATATATTAGAGATTGGAAATAGGACAGGCTCTAATATGAAGACAATAATTGGCCAAACAAAGGATATTATAAATGACAAAATAGATATAGAGATGGAAATAAACACAATAATAATTCAGAAGAAAACTGAACTATACATAATGCTTGCTATGCCATTTATCATAATTTTAGCATTAAATACACTCGGTGACAGTACATTTTCTGCATATATACCTATTAATGTCATAGTGAGGATTTTTGTATTTATTATAATCATAATAGCATTTTTACTAGGAAAAAGAATTACAGATATTAAGGTTTAGGGGGAGTTTAATGTTAGTGGGAATATCCTTATCACAAATATTAATGCTTTTAATAGCTAGTTCTTTAGCATTAGTATGGATGTTTTTATACATAATGTATTATAAAAAATTTGAAGAATTAATAGCACCAATTAATAAAAATGAATTTTTTATGTACAAGCTCTTCTTTATAGGCTTTGGGATAATGGAGCTATTAGATTATAAGCAAAAATCAGTAAGTGCAAGAAAAAGTATAAAGAAAATTTCTCAACTAAAGGGAGAGCTATATGCTCAATATCATCATTATATTGTTGTTGGAGCAAAGCTTACATATTTATCAACAATGCTACCTATTGCATTTTTTATAGGTGCTTTAGCTGATGACTTTATAATATTATTATTGTTATTAGTGAGTATTGCAATTTTAATATATTATTTAGATTTTGAAATAGATAATGCTCTTTCAAAGAGAAGAGATAGTATATTAAATGATTTTCCAAGAGTTTTATCAAAGCTAAGCTTACTACTAAATACTGGTCAAAGCTTGAGATTAGCATGGAACAATGTAGCAAATAGCAATTCTGGAATTCTATACAATGAAATGAAGCTTTTAAGTGATGAAATATCAAATGGAAAGTCTGAGCTTGAAGCATATAAGGATTTTGCAGAAAGATGTGATATTAAGGAAATCAGAAAATTCTCATCAAGCTTGTTGCAAAATATTCAAAAGGGTAATAAAGAGATTACAAGTCTAATTATTGAAATGGCAGATGAAAGCTGGAGGCAAAAAAAATATAATGTAAAAATTAAAGCAGAATTAGCTAGCTCAAAGCTTATACTGCCGGTTGGTATGATGCTGTTTGCAATAATGATAATGATTGTAATACCTATATTTTCATCTTTGTAAATAGTGAATTTTAAATCACATTATAGAAATTAAGGGGGAAGAAAAAATGTTTAAAAAATTAAAACGAGCTGCAATAAAGGCAGACATAAGAATTAGAAATGCGATGCATAGGATTATTAATGAAGAAAAGGGAGGAACAGAGATAGTTGCTATTCTTCTAATTATAATAGTATTAATAGGAATTGTTGTAATCTTTAGAAATCAATTATCAAAGCTAATAACTGATTTCTTTGAAAGAATTACAAATGATGTGAACAATGATTTATAGAAAAAAAGAGCTTAAATCTATAAAATCTGATGAAGGTGCAATTATTGCTGAAGCTAGCTTTGTTATGCCAGTAATTATTATAGTTATATTTATATTGATTTATTTAGCATTAATTCAAATACAGCAAGCAATTATGCAAATGTATGCATATGAAGTAGCACAGAATATCTGCAACATTTCAACCTTTCCAGGATATGAATATTTTTATCAAGAAGCCTGGGATGAAGAGAAAAGGCTTGAACTAACTGAGTTGTATGAGCCAAGCCCACATGTAATTGATATGATATATAGTGTACATAATCCATATAGGTATTTAGGTGGAATATATTTAAATAAACATAATAATTACAAGGAGCAGTTAAAAGATATAGTGCGAAATTCGTTGTACTTCAATGGAGGAGAGATAATTACAGATATAGATGTTGCTTTTGAAAATCTATCTAGCTCTATAAAGGTACGTGTTGGATATAGCTTCAAGCTGCCTAGATTTATAAGTCTAATAGGTATAAATCCTAATATTATGATAAAGGGTGAAGCAATAATTTATGCAAATGATACTGCTGAGTTTATAAGAAATACAGACCTTGCATTTGATTTGTTTGAGCATTTCCTAAAAAAATATAATTTAGATAAAAAAATAAATACATTCTACAAGAAGATAAAGGAGTTTTCCAAATAATGGGGATATTTTATAAAAATAATGGGGCAATAACTGTTTTTTTATCCTTAATTCTTGTACCAATATTAATACTGGCTGGGATTTCAGTCGATGCTATAAGAATTTATGGAGCAAAATCAATTTTATCAGATTCTGTTGAGCTTACATTGAATACTGCTCTTGCTAATTATAATCAGGTATTAAAGGATAGCTATGGAATATTGGCAATGTCGGCTGATGAGAATGAATTATCAAATAATTTAATAAGATATTTTGAAAATACAATAAATTCAGTGGGCTTAGAGTTTGATGAGGAGGATTCATATACTAGATCTATTATAAATGATATAAAAAATATGATAAGTCCTACAAAAGAGCTCGAATTTAACAATTTGCTTGATATGGAAACAGTAGATTTCTTATCAAAAGGGGTAGAAGGTACTCAAATATATAATCCAGAGGTTTTAAAAAGACAAGTAATTGAATACATGAAATATCGTGGAATAATAAGCCTTGGATCTAATTTCATGGAAAAACTCAATATTTTCAAAGAAGTTCCTATGCAACAGGAATATGTAGAAGCAAAGGTTGAATATGATAGCTCATTAAGTGATATTGATACAAGCTGTAAGGATGTATATAAAGCTATAATTAAATATAACAAGTTTAAGCAGGAGTTAAATGACTTTAAAATTGAGGATTTCTATGAATCCTCAATAAATGGAAATGAGGATTTTTATGGAATTAAGGATATAAATAGACTGCTACTTTCCTTGTATGTAAATAAATCTTTCATAGATGATATATCAAAAGTTGAAGTTAGTACTAAGGAATTATCATATTATGATATTTACTCGTATCTTAATTCTAATGTTGATAATATTGTTAATAGTATCGAGAAATTTATAGGTAAAGAAAATCCAGAGGCTATAATTAAATATTATTTTGACATTAATAGTAGTTCGGCAGATATAGCAAAGGTTTTAAAATACTATAAGGCCTTACCAGATAAGTTTAATGATTATTGTGATGAGCTAATAAAAAAATTTGAAGATGAAGAAGAAACGAGAAAGCAAGAGGCTGAAAAAAATAAAATAACTTATGTGCCTAGAGAAAACACAGCACTTGAAGATGCTATAGCTGAGTATAATGCTTTAATAAATGCAATAAGTGAGCCAATAAATATAATTAATACATATTGTAATGATATGAAAAATAGAAAGCCCTATGTTGCAAATTTAATAGAGAGTAATTTAAGAAAATTAAATTTATTTTTACATGAAAAATATTTAATTGCAAAAAAAATTTATGATAATGCTACAATCGCTGTTGAGAAGCTTGAAAAAATCACAAATGAGATAATACCTCAAATAGAGGAAAAAAATAAGGCATTAACAGAAAAGCTTGAAGGATTATCAGAAGGTGATATCAAAACTTCTCTTAAATTACAGCATGAAGATATATCTAAAGCTATAAATAAAAATGAACTAAGAAAGCTTAGGGATATTATACAAAATAATAAGAATTATTACGAGAAATATATAGAAAATTTAGATAATACTAAATATTTAAACATAACATTTATAAAGACAGAGATAAATCCAAGTATAGCGGATATGTCAATACTATTAGTATTTGAAGCTGATAATTTTAACCTTGCCATTTTAAATTCAGATAAAGCTCTTGAAAATAATCTTATAACCCCAAATTTAAGTAATATGAAAGATTTATCAGTAAAGAGCTTTGAAAACTCTTCCTTCTATAAGTATTTATGTAAGACCTATAAGAATTTAGAAATAGATGATAGTGCATCAAAGGTATACATGGAAGATGCAAGGACAAAAAAAGAGAACGTGTTTAATCTTGTTAACAATAGCATAGAGTCATATGAAAATATGCTTAATGATAAAAAGAACCAAAATACAGTACCTATAAGTGGTGAAATATATGAGGATCTAGCAACAAGCCTAATAGATATATATTCAAATGAAAAAGCTGATGACATTAATAAATTATTTGTAAATGAAGATGTAGTGACTAATAAAAAGCTTGTAAAAGATCAAGCAAATTCAATGAAAAAAAGTGTATCTATATTGCAAGCCTTAGGTAACTTTTCGTTAGAGCTATTAGAAAGTTCAAGAGACAAGCTGTATATAACAGAGTATATAGCAGAAATGTTTAGCTGCCAAACTACGAACAGGGGTGGAGCTATTGAAAAAACCTTGAGTGGAATTGAGCTAAATGAAAAAAATAACTACCTTTTTGGCTCAGAGATGGAATATATTCTATGGGGACAAAAGGGAGAAAATACTGATAAAAACGGTTTTTATACAGCTACAAGTATATTTGGATTAAGATTTGCTTTAAATACTGCATATGCTTATACAGATGCTGAAATAAAGTCATTTACATTAGCAGTAGCTGTTGCATTGGCAGGATTTACTGGCTTTGGCGTACCTCTTGTTCAAAATGTACTTATTTTAAGCTTAGCTATGGCAGAGTCTGCAATTGATGTTAAGAAGCTTTTAGATGGTGAAAATGTAGTTTTATTTAAAAGCTATACAACATGGATGCTTAAGCCTTCAGGTATAACTAGAGAGACAATAAGCTACAGTATAAGGACAATTACTGAAACTGCATTAACTAAACTATCAGAAAAAATTATTAATTTTGCTGAAGAAAAAAGTGATGAAGCAGTAAATAATCTAGAAGCTGCCTTTGATGAATATTCTGAGAGCTTATTAAATGATATATCAGCTTCGATTTCAAATTTTGTTATAGTTCCAATACAGACAGAAATAACTCTTTGGCTAGAGACTAATGGTTTAACAGGAGCACAGCTTAACTCTACTATTGATGAAATATATAGGAATTTAAAAAATGAAATTTTAAAGGAGCCTGAAAGCTTTACTAAAAATATTAAAATAATAGTATTGGATATTTTTGTTGAAGAAAGGCTTGAAGATATTAAAAATAAAATAAATAGTTCCTTTGAAGAGCTTGAAAATGAAACTGAGGCATTGAGGACAATTATTGAAGGATATATTGAAAACACAATATCAGAGTTAACAGGTAATATAAAAACAATAATATTTGAAAATGGCTATGATGCTTTGAAAAATGAAGTAAAAGAAGGCTTTAAAAATCTGACAGATGATGTTAAACAAAATGCAAGCAACATGATAGACAATTTTGTGAGTAGAATTACAACAGGGGAAATATCAGTAAATAAGCCTAGCTTTAAAGCTAGTGTTATTACAAATTTTACTTTTAATTATAAGGAATATATAAAGCTGTTTTTATTTACAGGTATGATATCTGATAAAGAAAATATATACATATCAAGAATGTGTGACCTTATAAAGCTAAATCTTGTATACTCAGAAAATGCACCTTTGAAGAGCTTCAATTTAAAAAACGCATATACTATGGTTAAAATAAGTGCAAAGGCTAGTGTGAGAACTACATTTATGAGGGACAGTTTCTTTAAAAATCCTTGGAATGAAAATAAATACTATTTAACATACACTTCTATATATGGGTATTAGAAAGGGGATAATCATATTGATAAAGAAAAATAAAGGTTCTTTGACTATTGAAGCCTCTTTAGCATTGATAGTGTTTATATTTGCATTTTTATCTATTCTTTATCTTTGCAAGTTTGTTAGGGCTCAGGTAGTTCTACAGCACTGTGTCAATCAGGTAGCAAAGGAAATATCTCAATATAGCTATTTGACAAATAAGCTTGGACTAAAAAATGATAAGTCTAAATCAGAAAATATGATAAAGGAAACAGATAAGCTAATATCAGAAGCAAGTAACTTAATAAGTTTGATAAATTCAGAAAAGGATGAAGTAGCTGATAATAATGAAGATTATGAAATTAATGATTACTATGATGCTATCAGAGTATATAGAAAGTACGATGATGATGGAAATAAAATAAAGGATTCTTACTCAAATATAGAGGATGCAACTATTTCATTTATAGGTGTAGCAGGAGAGTATTTAAAGGATCCAAAGGCTTTGTTAAAAGGATTTGTAGCAATTGCTAAGGATGAGATCGCAGATTTTGCTGTATCAAAATTTATTGCAGCACCCTTAAGCACTTTATTAGTTCAAAAATATCTACCAAGAGGACAAGCCTCTGTAGATGAATACTTATTAAAGCTTGGAATTAATGGTGGACTTGAAGGCCTTAATTTTGATACATCTACAATTTTTAAAAGTGGAAGTGATATAGATATAACCTTGATATACAATATGACCTTAAAGCTACCATTTTTTCCAGAAAGGACATTATGCTTTAGAGTAAATGCATCTACTGTTGGTTGGCAATCTAGCATTTTTAAAATTGAAAGCAATGAGTATGATACTCCTGTTCAAAGAATCAATATTTGGGACTATAGTTGGAAAATAAGAACAAACGAGTTTATAAAGGCTTTAATGAAGGATTCTGCTTCAGTAGCAGTAAGAACTCCTATTTCTCTTGATTTTTATGACTATAGCTCTAATACCTTCACTTATGTTCATTCAATGAATACTGAGCTTAAATCATACTCAAACAACGGTGAACTAAATTTATTATCTATAAAAAAGCAATTAATAGAATATGTTAAGGATGCAATATACGATACACAAAGAGCTACTTCAATTACTATGGAAAATGGAACAGTTTATGATACAACTAAAGTAAAAAATAATAAAAATATTAAAATTAAAATGATTATGAAGGATACAGCCGCTGGAAGTATAGATGAGCTTAATAAAATTATAGTAGAAATAATAAAAGAATTAAATTGCAATAATTTAGAGGTTGATTTTACTTTCCATGATGGTATTGTAAATCCTGAGGATTAGCTTTGGAGGGAATAAGGGATGATAAAAATTATAAATTATATAGTCCTAGTTTTGGCACTTATTTTGTTAGCATACATCGATTATAAGAAGAGAATTATACCAAATAAAATTTTAATAGCTATGCTTATTTTACGCTTAATGTTAATGATAATAGAAATGTTTTTATATAGAGGATATATATATTCTATTATTTTATCATCCATTATAGGATTAGTCGCTGGAGGAGGAGCATTCCTATTAGTTGCACTTATTCTTAAAAATTCTATTGGTATGGGAGATATCAAGCTAGTTGCAATTATTGGATTTTATATAGGGATTGAGAGTTTATTTAGCTGCATTATTTGCTCACTATTTATTTCTTTACTATGTGGAGTAGTGTTAATTTTAGCTAAAAAAATAAGCAGTAAGGATATGATTCCATTTGCTCCATTTCTAATGTTTGGAACTATCTTAAGTATTGTATTAAGACTATAGGGGGCTTAGTATGAAGAAAATAATGCTTTTAGTTATGCTTCTTTTACTAATCAGTTCATGGTTTATTGTTATAGCTAATGGAGCAGGTAAGGAAGATGCATATAAAGAATATATAAATAAAGCTAGTGAATATCTAAAAGATGAAATATATATTGATGCTATAGAATGCTATAAGAAGGCTATAGAAATTTATTCAGATAATTTTGAAGATAAAATAATTCTAGCTAAAGTTTATAAGCAAGCAAAAATGTATAATTCCTTTGAACAATATTGTATTGATTTATCACATCAATATCCTAAAAACGAAGAAATTATCTGCCTTTTAGGTGATTACTATATCGAAGCAGGTAAGGATGAAAAGGCTATTGAATTATATAAATTCTATTTATTAAAGTATAAGGATAATAAAGTAATTGCTAATAAATTGTATGAATTAAAGTCAAGCTTTTATCTTGAATATAAGACATATACATATATTTCTAATTTCCATAATGGCTATGCAATATTTAAGAAAGAGAACAAATATGGAATTATGGATGAGGATGGAAATGAAATAATTAAAGCATTATATGATTATGCGGAGGTTTTTACTGATGTTGATTCACTAAAGCTTGCCTTAGTTTCAAAGGATGGAGAATTCTATTATATAGATGTAAAAGGAAATAAACGAAGAGTAGCAGAGGCTAGTGATAAAAAAATAAACTATGAAGAAAATTCAGACAAAATAGACAATGCAAATTCATTTTCCTGTGGTTTAGCCCCTGTTCAAGTTGATGGTAAGTGGGGATACAAGGATGCAAATGGAAATATAATAATAAGCCCACAGTTTAATATGGCACGATCATTTAATAGCAAAGGTGTAGCAGCTGTATTATTAACAGATTGGCAATTGATAAAATTAAAGCTACCATAATATTGGAGGATTCTTATGAAGGATATAAAGTTTAATTATGAGAATAAATGTAATAGAAGCTTTTTAATATATGAGCTAAGTAAGGATGAAAAGATTGATAAATTTGAACAAAATATGATGTCAAATAATAAGTTAGAGGGATTGTTAGAGTTTAGCTACAGCAACATTGATGATAAGCATTGCTTTAAGTATGATGTAACTTCAAAGATTAATGTTAAGATGTATCTAGATAAATGTAAAGATGAAGACAAAGTAATCAAAATTTTTATTAACATTTTTATGCTGTTATTAGAATTAGAGGATTTTATGATTGTGAAGGAGCATCTATTTTTAAATGTTGACTATGTTTTTATTGATGTGTCAAGCCTACAGGTATATTTTATTTGTTTGCCTATAGAGGATATACCTAATGAAAATACGTTAGAGATAAGCAATTTTAAGCAATTTATAAATAGTATTTTAAGTAAATTAATTTTAGAACGTTTTGAAAACAAGGTATTAATTAATAAGCTAATTGAATTTTTAAATAAAGATGAATTTACTAATGTTGAAGAAACAATTAAATTTTTAAAGAATTTACATTTTGATAAAAAAAGTAAAGTAATTGAAATATTAAATAGCTTTGATAATATAGAAAATGACAAAGTGAAGGAAGATGATGAGATTAAAAGTAATTTTGAAGAAAGAAAAATTAAAAAGATAAGCTATGATAATTATAGCTTTTTAGTACCTGGACAGGAGAAGAAATTAGAGAAAGGTATTGAAAAAAAGGAAGCAGAGAAAAGAAAAAGTATAAAAGAATTTTTTAGCTTTTCATCCTTTGGTGATAAAAAAAGGAATACTAATAAGGATAATAATAGTTATGAAAATATACAAAGCCAAAATAACATAGTGCATGATTGCAACGATGATATGAGCTATAATAAGACGGTTATAATAAAAAGCTCTGATGATAATCAAAAAACAGTATTATTAAATGCACTTAATAGTGGATTGTATCAAAATATACCTTATCTAATAAGAAGAAAAAAT
>JBPOHM010000092.1:0-2463 GCA_052035585.1 Bacillota bacterium | reverse complement strand
TTCTCCATGTTGTAAACTTCTTATTATCAGAAAAAACATAAGTCATTTCTTTACTTGCATATCTAGTTATAAGCGGATTTTCGTAAATATCTTTACTCATTATATCATTTCTCCTATGTATATAAATTAATTATGTAAAATCATATAGTTTTTTATATTGAAATACTACACTCCATTTTTATTACTTTTAAATATTTTTTCATAAAAGTAAAGAACAATATTAGTAGGAAATAATCGTTGATTAAATAGAATTAACATGGCTAATGCTGCTTGAACTAATCCAATACTAAAGAATATCACATGTAATGCAACTACAGATTCAAGCATAATACATTGAACGATTATCCAAATTACAAGTGCCCAAGAAAATACACTATATCATTAAACGATTAACAATTTTCATAATGTTCTCCTTTTTTAATGAAAAATATATTTTTAAATTAGGTGTATTATAATGCGCTAATTAAAATATATATTATTTCAATATAATTGTAAAGTGTTTATTATAAAAAAAGAGTTAAAAGCTCAAATGACGAACTTTTAACTCCAATTATCAATGGATTGTTCTTAATTAATTTTTATTAGTAGTTTAAAGATTAATTATTAGATGGAACAATTTCTTTTGCATCTTCTTCATCGAGATTTTCAATCATACGAATTGCTATTGCTATTGCTTGTTCTCTTGTTGCAATTGCATAATTAGTTGCTTGTTCATATGATGTTGTTGCTTTTGGTGCAAAGGTCTTACTATCTATTCCATTTATTATTTTATGTGCAACCATGAAGTAAACAGATGGTTTAGCCCAGTCTGATATCTTAGCATCATCTGAAAATTTAGTAGGCATAGTATAATTAAATTTAAATTTACTATCTTCTTTTAAGCTCCAACCTTCTACATAGGTTCTCTTAAACACACGAGTTAACATAGTTGCTGCTTGTTCACGATTAAGAATCTTATCTGGATCAAATTTATCAATAGATACTCCATCTGTTATACCTAAATTGTATGCCTTAAGAACCTCTACATCAGATGTATCTGTAAAAGGATTTGTTGAAGAAGGTGTTGCAGTACTACCTGATAATTTCTCATAAAGTTTTACTGATAAAGCAGCAAACTCTCTACGTGTTATACCCTTTGTCATATCAGCACCTTTTAGTATATCTGGTATTAATCCTAGATCACCTGCTTTATCCAACTCACCTTTTGCCCAATCACTAGCATTGCTATATCTTTCAACTCCTAATGAAAATTCATTTGAAAAATCTGATTGAATAAATTTATCTATTGAAGGTTCTGCTTCAAATAATATTCTAAAGCGATATACATTTTCTTCTATAACAATTTTATCAACATAATTTTTTTCTATTGGATCAAATACATCATTGTTACTTAAAAGGTTTGAAGGAGCAACTGGAAGATTACTTTTTCCAACAAGCTCTGAGTACCATTTATCATTTCCAACCTTGAAATCGATTCTGTGGTAAACTGGTAAACTCTTATTTGCTTCCTTTACACTTTCAGGTATTGTCTAGTTAAGTGCAAAATATGGCTTTCCATTACTATCCTTTTTAAGCTCTACCTTTAAATCCTTTGGTGCATCAAGTTTAGTAATTGCAGTATTAGATGCATTTTTTCCTAAAGCTGCAACATCAGTATAAGGAGAGAATATGTATTTTAATTCTCCAGTATTTTCATCAACATATTCATAAATAAAACGCATACGGAAATAGTAAGTTTTATTTACAAAATCAAATTCAGCTTCTGTATCTAATTCTGGATATAGATGCCAAGCTACTAAAAATGTATCACTTGTATTGTTATCATCTACTTGTGAACTACCTTGATACTCAAAAAATATACCAAATGGGTCAAAGTATCCATCTAAATAGCTAGGATCTCCAGGTACTTTGTTTTCAAAATGCCAAGCTCCATTATCTTGCTTCCAGTCAATAGCATAAAAAATACTATCTCCACCATCACTATTTTCTATTAAATCCAAAATACTTTGTGGAACTCTCCAACGAAGATTAATTTCTTGATCACCAATTCTTACAGTGAAATCCTGTGGCTTCTCAATAGATGTTGGTATGCTATTTTCAGCATATATCAAACAATTTGAGAATAAACTCATTATCATTCCTAAAACTAAAACTAATGTTAAAATTTTCTTTTTCATTTTCTCCTCCTATTAAAAATAATTCCTAATTAACTTATTATTATAAATATGTTTAACAAAAAAATATACATAATTAAATGCTAAATATATGTATATTATTGCTGTTATTTATGTTAAATTTCAACTATTGCAACATTTAATCTCTGTTATATTAATTTATTTTTTCATAAAATATTCATAATAACATAATTTAATTAATATAATATAAAAAGGAGTATGCTTCGTTTTAACGTATAATATTGTTCTACATTCTTATAAAAATATTTAATTATATTAAAAAAAGGTC